>JAZLEH010000170.1:0-13405 GCA_045615165.1 Eubacteriales bacterium
AAGAGCATCCTTCGCGATATACTCGCGCCGTTTCGACGGGGTGGATACGACACGCTCATACTCGGATGCACGCATTTTCCGCACCTTTTCGGTGAGATATCGGAAATCCTCCCCGAGGTGAAGATAATCAGCTCATCCCGCGAGGGGGCTCTTGAAATAGCAAAAGAACCGCTAAAGAAAGAAAACGGACGGATAATATACACAGAATCGTCAATAAGACTAGAGAAGAAGAAAGGAAACTAAAAAGAGAAAATACAGAAGAGACAGAATCAACGACGCGGTGGCAGAGGAGCTTGCAATAGCCCTCGGCAACGTTCGCGAGCCGAAGGTAATAAATAATTTCGTAAGCATAACTCGTGCAGAGGTTGCACCCGACCTTAAGTACGCGAGCGTATATTTCTCCTGCATCGGAGACACGAAGGAAGCGGCAGAGGGGCTTAAAAAGTGCACGGGCATGCTCCGCCATCACCTTGCGACGACTCTTAACCTCCGCATAACTCCCGAGCTTAACTTCGTAAAGGACGGCTCGATAGAGCATGGCGCAAGAATTGCGAAGCTTCTTGACGAGGTTATGGGAGAGGAAGAAAAATGAGCGCCTTCAGCCTTATAAGCGCCGAGGCAGCCGCCGAAAAGCTCCTCTCGCTTACCTCACCCGATATAATAATCCACGTTCGCCCGGACGGAGACGCGGTCGGCTCTGCCTCCGCCCTTTGTGAGATATATTCTCAGCTCGGCAGGCGCGCGTCTATACTCTCCCCCGATAAAATTCCCGAAAGACTCGCCTTTATTATCGAGAAGATCGGCGCTTCGGTTAAGCGCGAATCGGATAACGAAGAGATCGTAGCGATCGACTCGGCGTCTCCCGCTCAGCTCGGCGAGCTTTTCGAAAAGATACACGCCCCCGCCGTTATGATCGATCACCACAAGATCGGCGAGCAGTATGCCGACGGATATATTGATACCGAGGCGTCAAGCTCGGCAGAGGCGCTCGCGGATATAGTCGATATTCTTATCGGGCGCGGACTCATCACCCTTACGGACAAGCTTGCATACGCGCTCTTTGTCGCGATAAGCTCCGACACGGGCTGCTTCGCTTACTCAAACGCGTCTGCAAAGACCCATCGCCTTGCCGCAAGGCTCATTGAGACGGGCATAGATTTTGCAGATATCAACAGACGCCTTTTCGATACGAAGACCAAAACGCAGATAAAGGCGGAGGGGCTTATAGCCTCTACGATCGAGACTGTCGCAGACGGCAGAATAGGATATTCCGCAATCTCGATAAAGGAGCGCGACGAGGCGGGACTCACCTCAGAGGATCTTGAGACCGCGATCGATGTGGTAAGATCCCTCAGAGGAGTTGAGATAGCCTTCGTTGCAAAGGAGACCTCCGAGGGCGTGTTCAAAATTTCGCTCCGCTCGGTAGGACCGAACGTGGCTCTCGTTGCGGCGAAATTCGGCGGCGGCGGTCATATCCGTGCCGCAGGCTGCTCGGTAAACGCAAAAACGAAGGAAGAGGCCGTAAGAATAATTTCGGAAGAAACTATAAAGGCTCTTGACTGATATGGAAATAAGAAAATCGATTCCCGCAGATGCAAGCGCGATCGCCGCGGCAGAGGAGCTTATATTCCCCGACCCATGGAGTGAAAAGGATATCACCGGCACGATATCAACGAGAGGCGCTATGTGCTACTCCGCGATAAGCGACGGCGCGCTCGTCGGATATATTCTCGGCCGCGTTATCGCGCCGGAGGGCGAGATATACAGGATAGCAGTCCTTCCCTCTCACAGAAGAAGGGGCATCGCCTACAGACTTCTTGACTACGCAATAAAATGCGAGAGGGGATGCGGACTTGAATCCCTCTTTCTTGAGGTAAGAGAGAAGAACGCTCCTGCGAGAAGGCTCTACTCATCATACGGATTCCGCGAGATCGGAATAAGAAAAAATTATTATAGGAACCCCGATGACAATGCGGTATTAATGCTTCATTGCCACGAGGCGGATTTGTAAAATGAAAATACTTGCCTTTGAAAGCTCCTGCGACGAGACAAGCGCCGCAGTCGTTGAAAAGAACGAATCGGGCTTTATCATAAAATCAAATATAGTCGCCTCACAGATCGAGACACACCGCTTATACGGCGGCGTCGTTCCCGAGATCGCAAGCAGAGCGCATATCGAGGCTATCTCATCAATAACCTACGAGGCGCTTGAAAAGGCGGAAACGAAGCTTTCCGAAATAGATCTCGTTGCGGTTACCTCTAACCCCGGTCTTATCGGAGCGCTCCTCGTCGGAGTTAATTTTGCGAAAGCGCTTGCCGTTGCAAACGGAATCCCCCTCGTTGCGGTCGATCATATAAAGGGGCATATTGCCGCCTCGTATCTTCTCCCCGAGTCACCGAAGCCCCCCTTCGTTGCGCTTGCGGCGTCGGGCGGTCACACCTCTATATATAAGGTGAAGGATCACTCCTCCCTCGAGGTCATCGGTGAAACGCGTGACGACGCGATCGGCGAGTCGTTTGATAAGATAGGACGAATGATAGGGATTCCCTACCCTGCGGGCGCGGGCTTTGACAAGCTCTCGACCGAGGGATTCATCAAAGCGACGGGTGACGAGGTCAATTTCTACTCAAAATATAAAAAGAGCGGGGCTTATAAGAACCCCGATACGACTCTTCCCTCCCCCGCCCTCTCGGGTGACACGCTCGACTTCTCCTTCTCAGGTCTTAAGACCGCGGCTATAAATATGCTCCACAGATACGAGCAGCGCGGAGAGACCATCGACCGCGCGTTATTCGCCGCAAGATACACCTACGAGGCGGTAGAGGCGGTAGCGAAGAAGATCACCATGGCACTTGAGAAGAATCCCGGATGCGACCTCGTAATTTCGGGCGGCGTTGCTGCAAACTCACACTTAAGAAGAAGACTTGCCGAGGTTTCAGAGAAGCTCGGCGCGAAGATATTCATTCCTCCGCTCTCCCTTTGCGGAGATAACGCCGCTATGATCGCCGCGGCGGGATATTACGAATACGAAAGGGGCAACCTGCAGGACGCGTCGCTCAATGCGAGCGCTCTTGACTCAATATAAAAGGACGATTACATATATGGAAAGTATCGATAAGGTAAAAGGAACGTTTGAAAAACGAATGACGGATGTACAGAAGTCATCAGTTTCAAGCGCGGTAATTAAAAGACTACCGAGATATCACAGATATCTTGGCGACCTTCTGCGTGAGGGAACGCTTCGTATATCCAGCGCCGAGCTTTCAAGGCTTATGAACGTTACCGCGTCACAGATAAGACAGGATCTTAACTGCTTCGGCGGGTTCGGGCAGCAGGGCTACGGCTACAACGTAAAATATCTTTACGGTAAAATAAGCGAGCTTCTCGGCGTTAACGAGGGATATTCCGCGGTAATCGTCGGCGCGGGTAATCTCGGAAAGGCTCTCGCCGCGACTCACATGTTCGAGAGGCGCGGAGTTGACCGCCTCGCAATGTTTGATATAAATCCCGAGGTCGTCGGCACGGAGATATGCGGAATCAAGGTATATCACCTTGACGAGCTTGCCGACTATTGCAAAAACGAGGGAATTACCATCGGCGTGCTTACCGTGCCGAAGGAAGCGGCGTACGAGGTCTCGATGACTATGATTGAGGCAGGCGTAAAGGGAATCTGGAACTTTGCAAACATGGAGCTTAAGATCGACGCCCCCGGCGTTATCGTTGAGAACATACATCTCGGTGACTCGCTTATGAAGCTTTGCTACGAGATAAAGACCCTTGATGCGAAAGGCGCGAAAAAATGAGCAATGAGATAAAAATACTCTCAAAGCCCCTCGCCGTGACCGATAAGGAGGCGTTTACCGACGCCTCGCGTGACGAGCTTCGCGCTCTGATCGCGATAATCGAGTCAAACGGCAGAGTCGCAGGTGCTGACGACCTTGCAAAAAAAGCCTCCATCTCCAAGGCGAGAGCCGCGGCGGCAATCGTCTATTGGGAGGAAGCGGGAGTTTTAAGAAGCACCGATGCGCCGACTATCACGGAGGAATTTGAGGAGAGAATCGAGGCGGGAGAGCTTTCTGAGACGAACGCGACCGACACCGCCAAAGCGATACGCAGCTCCGCCCTTGCGGAGATGATAACCGAGTGCGCGCGGATAATGCAGAGAGCCGCGCTCAACACCACCGAGATAAAGCAGATAACCGCCCTGCACGAGCAGTACGCGCTCTCGGAGGAATACATACTCACCCTTGCCGCATACCTTGCGGGCGATAGGAAGCTTACCGTGTCAAATCTCGTGAACCGAGCTATAAGATACGCCACCGAATACGAGATCGACGACCTTGCATCGTTGTCCGCGTTTATTGAGGAGCGCGAATCGACCTCTGCCGCGGAGAAGGAATTCAGAAAGCTCTTCGGCTTCAGCGGAAGGGCGCTCTCAAGAACCGAGAAGGAGCATTTCAGAAAATGGAGTCAGGACTTCGGTTACTTTGTGGATATAGTTGGTGAGGCGTACGATATCGCCGTTATGAACGGCGCGAAAAAGCTCGTTTCCTACGTTGACACCCTGCTCACAGGCTGGCATAATGCGGGATGCAAAACGGTCAGGGAATGCAAGGAGCAGCACGCCCGCGACGCAGAAGAGAAAAAGCAACAGAGAGAAAACGCAAAGTCCGCAGGCAAGAAAACGAAAAAGCCGCTTGATAATTACAGCGATTTTGATCCCGACGAGGCATTCCGACTCGCTCTTGAGCGAAGCTTCGGCTCTGACGACTGACGGGACGGATTGGAGAAATTATGTACACACGTGAAAACTTCAAGGAAGTAAAATCAATTATAGATATAAGAAGATCCACCGCGCAGGCGACCGCCGACCGAAAAAATGCCGAGGTTGCCGCAATGTCGGACGAGATCCGCGAAATAGACAGAGAGCTTCGCTCGACGGGTCTTAAGCTCTTTAAGGCGGCGTGCAAGGGTGAGGACATCACCCCCATAAGAGAGCGCAACCAGCTGCTCTGCGCCGAGAGAAGAAGGCTTATCGTGGCGCTCGGGCTTCCCGAGGATTATACCGAGGTTAAGTACGAATGCCCCACCTGCTCGGACAGCGGCTTCGTTAACGATAGAATGTGTAGTTGCTTTAAGGAGCTTCTTATAAAGGCGAATATCAAATCGTCGGGAATCGGCTCTCTTATCGATTCGCAGTCGTTTGAAAACTTTGATCTTGACGTCTATCGCTCAAGTGAAGAGAATTACAAAAGAATGCGCTCGATATACGCGAAGGCGAGAAACTACGTTGAGGATTTCGGAGCAGGTGCGCCGAAGACCCTTCTCTTCATCGGAAAGACGGGTACGGGAAAGACCCACATATCCACCTCTATCGCAAAGGAGCTTATCGAAAAGGGCGTCGAGGTAATATACGATAGCTCGCAGAATATAATCAACGCATTTGAGCATGATAGATTCAAGAGCGGATACGGACCGAGCGAGTCACAGGGAGATAAGTATATCGATTGCGAGCTTCTCATAATCGACGATCTCGGAGCTGAGTTCGTTAACCAGTTCACTATTTCCTGCCTTTACAATCTCATCAATACGAGACAGAATAAGGGACTCTACACGATAATTTCCACCAACCTTGAATCAAACGAATTAAGAACGAACTACGAGGGAAGGATTCATTCCCGCCTTATCGGTCACGACACGACCGTCTGGCAATTCGTCGGCGTTGATTACAGAATGGTCGGCAATGTGAAGAAATAATAATATCTTAATATACAAAGAACCCGAGGCGATCGCCTCGGGTTCTTATTTTCTTCTTAATTATTAATTAAGGAAGCTTGGGATACTCTTTATAGAGAGTCTCAAGGTGGCCCTGCTTCTCAGGACGGTAGCTGGTATAATCCTTACGGATATCCCACTGGTAACCGTTTACAGAGAGGATGTGGTGCCATCTGTGAGATTCCTGTGCGTTGTAAACACCGATTGCGTCCTCGAAGGTCTTATCGAATGCAGAACGAACGTTGTTACGAATGTAACGAAGCATTTCGACAGTTCCTTCTACGTTACCGTCAACAACCTGATACTGAAGGTTGTAGTCATAGTACTCTTCAAGGATGTGAGTAGAATGAGTGGACTGGTAATCAAGGAATGCGGTGCAGGCAGTGAAGTAGTTGGTGCTTACTGCGATTGCGCCGGGACGTGCGTTGTTGTGGATAGAGGTGAGGTAATTCTCATCAGAATCAGCAGCAACGGTGTGATAAAGCGGAACGGGAACAACACCGAATCCGGATGCATCCTTAAGGGTCTGGTACTCAGCGTACTCAAGCGCACCAAGAACGATAACGCCACCGAAGAGGATCTTGTTATCGCAGAATCTGGTACGAACTGCAATACGAGCGTCAGAACCGTACTTGGTTACGTTGCTGTCAGCGTACTCGCCGCTGGTGGAAACGTAAACTACGCCGGGAGCGGTAACAAGCTGCTTGATGTTATCGAAGAGCTCGTAAAGTTCCTCAGACTCAGTAGGATAGGTGTATTCGTAGTCGCCCTTCGCGTCGCTCCACTCCTTCGAGATGATGGTGATGTCGGTCGAGTAAAGAATACCCGAGGGAGCAAGACCACCCTGTGCAAGAGCGAATCCGAGAACGTCCTCGATATCCTCACCGGCGTTAGAAGAACCGGTGTTAGAGAATACCTTTGCGCTATACTGCATTACCTTGTTGTAGTCCCACTTCTTCTGGTTAACTTCCATATAGAAGTCGTCGATAGTGAACGTGCCACTCTCGTCAAGGTCTCCGGTTACCTGCATACCAACGGATTCGAGAAGCTCAATGTTAACGGGAACAATGAAGAATGCACGAACGAGGTCGATGAAGTAGTCGGATGCGAGTATGTACATCTTATGAAGCGAAAGGGTGGTGGACTCCATGTAGTCGAACATGTAGCCGCGGTCATCTACCTTTGCATTATAATCATCTTCAAGGAAGGTGAAGTAGTTACCCTGATCGAGGGTAGTGTTCTTAAGGTTATGGAAGGTACCCTTGAGAGAAGCGCCAACCATATCGTAGGTGAAGTTACAATACATATCGGGAACGTCCTTCGCACCGGAAGAAATGTTCGCGAACATGATCTCGATACAGTCACCCCAACCGTAACCGCCAACGTCAGGATAGTAGTCGTATCTAACGTTTACGTTGGTGTAGTATTCAGCGTCAGCATTTCTGGAAGCAACCTCGTCGTCGATGTTCTCGATCGCGGATTCATCCTCACCTGCGAGATATCTCTGACATCCCGAGGGGTTCTGCTGTGCGTCAGTGTTGTGAGACATCATGAAGAAGAGGTCGATAGCGTCCTCATTACCCCAGGTAATGTCCTTATAGCCTTCTTCCTCATCATCGCCGTCATCACTGAGGTCGAGGGAGCAAACGTCGCACAGTTCGTCGCCGTCCTTATCCTTGTGAGAATGCTTGATCTTTGTGCCGCAGTAATCGCACTTACCGTCAGCATCTTCATTCTTCTCTACGCAACCATTTGCGCAAGGATTGTCGTTACCGCCGGGACCGGGAACAACGGGATCGTCACCGCCGGGACCGGGAGGAGGCAGATCAGTGTCAAGCTCCTCATCGCAGTTGTCGCAGTAGCCGTCTTCGTCGTCATCTACGTGCTCGGTGCACTCTTCAGGCTCGATATACTCGTCGCAGATGTCGCAGAATTCGTCTCCGTCTTCGTCAACGTGCTCAGTACAGGGTTCATCGCCGGGCTCGTCACCGGGCTCGTCGCCGGGCTCGTCACCGGGCTCGTCACCGGGCTCGTCGCTTGAAACGGTCTTACCGCAGACATCGCACTTGCCGCTCTCGTCTTCGTCAACGCACTCATCACAAGCAGGGATGATCTTGTTACAGATATCACATCTTCTGTCCTCGTTAACGTTAACGTGAGGAGGGCACTTGCTTGCCGAGTCATCATCCTTAACCTCTTCGCCGCACTTATCGCACTTGCCGTCGTTATCCTTGTCTACACATTCAGTGCAAGGATCATCGCCGCCACCGCAAGCAGTGAGAACAGAAAGAGAGCTGAGAATCATGAAAACAGCAAGGAACAAGCAAAGAATTCTTTTTTTCATGTTTTTCTCCTTTTCTATTTGCCTTTTTATTTTGCTTGGCAAACAGGCAATTTGCCAAGACTAAAAGTTGGATCGCGCCCCTCTAGTATCAAAAAGGGCTTGATCGCTATACTTTACCGTGCTTTATGATACCATAATTTAAAAAATATGTCAAGCAATATAATATGAACAAACTATAATTCTACATATTATACAATAAACAATAAGAGATTTTGTGAAATAATAATAAGAGATATTATATAATTTTCTATTTATTTATTATATATAGCCGCTATCCTCGCAAGCGCCTCTGCCTCGCCCTTTAATGACTCGGGGCTGTTATCGGGCATAAATTCGAGGAGAAGGTATCTGTCGCCATCGAAATTATCAAGATATTTTTCCCAGGTCTCGATTCCGTTTTTGAGCCAATTCTTCTTGCCCTCAACGTAATAGAAGACGTGGATATTATAGGTATAGGGAGCGATCGCCTTCGCGTATTCGATATTGTCCTCAACGGGGGCGGTGGTCGAGGGCTGCCAATACATTCTGAATGCGGGGGAGTTGATCGTGTTCATAAGATCGAGCGCGCCTGCAAGGGTGTTGGTGAAGCTTCTGTTATGGCATTCCATACAGAATATTGCGCCGCACTCCTCTGCGATCTTTGCCGCCTTTTTGCATTCGGAAATCATAAATTCGCGCTCTTCGGGAGTAAGGTCGGAATAGTTCTTGTTACCGCACCAAAGCCTTAAAATATTAGTTCCGAGGATCTTTGCCGCCTCAACGTAACCGTAAAGCTCGTTTACGTCGTGCTCACCGAGCTTGAAGTAAGTGCCGTAAGAGGAACAAACGATTCCCGCCTCCTTCTGCGCCGACGCGATGTATTCAAGCTTTTCCTTATCGGTATAGGGCGCGTGAACGTCACTTCCCCACTCTATTGCCGCAAGTCCTGCGTCCTTCGCGTACTTAATAACCTCGTCCACTGAAAGCTGGCGGAACGAGACTGAAACGACTCCTGTTTTTAACATAAGAGACCTCCAAATTTGTTATCTCACTTTTGCGAGTATTTTAATTATACACGAAAGAGGGCAAAAAATCAATCCCCGCACTTGCTTTTTTTCGGAGCTTGGTATATACTATAACTATCACGGAAAAGGAGAGCAAGCTATGCTCCAAAATCTTCACACTCACACAACCTACTGCGACGGAAAGAACGCCGCGCGCGAAATGGTCGAGGCGGCGATATCCCTCGGCTTTGATTCGCTCGGCTTTTCATCCCATGCACCCACAGCCTCCCGCACCGATTGGGAGATGAGCGACGCGGCACTCGCAGATTACGTAAAAGAGATCAATTCCCTTAAGTACGAGTATAAGGGAAGATTTGATATCCTTCGCGGAATCGAGCTTGACTATTATTCGAAGGGACTCGTTGACCCCCACGACTTCGACTATTCGATAGGCTCGGTCCACATGGCGTTCAAGAACGGCGTACAGATCGATTTCGACCACGCATACGATATATCAAAGCGCAACATCGACGAGCTTTTCGGCGGTGACTCGCTCGCTTACGCAAAAATCTACTACGAAACGCTTGCCGATATTCCAAACGTTCTTGATTTCGACTTCGTCGGTCACTTTGACGTTCTCACGAAATTCTCAGAGAAGCATCCCGACCTTATCGATACCGAGTCAAAGGGGTATAAGGACCTCGCGCTCAGCGCCCTTCACGCCCTCAGGGAGAAAAAGGAATTCTTCGAGGTCAACACCGGCGCGATATCGAGGGGGCACAAAACGATGGCGTATCCCGCGCCCTTCATCCTTGATGAAATGAAGGCTATAGATTGTAAACTTATATTGACATCAGACTGCCACGCGGCAAGCGGAATAGACTGTGGATTTAAGGAAGCGAGAGAATATATCCGCTACCACGGATTCGATACCGTATACAACCTTACCGCAAACGGCTTTGCGGGTGAGAAGATCTAATCCGTTTCAGAGGAATGCCCGATGAAAAAGAAAATCGTTGACTACAATTCAAGAAGCACCGACTACGGCACGGCTCGAATAGATCCGTATTATTACGATCAGCCGCCGCTTGAATTCGTTGAAGAATTAAAAAAGCCTTTTTACGAAAAGAAGCCCGACGTCTTTAACACCCGCGATATCCGCGTGGGCGAGGCGTCCTCCCTCGGAATCTATCTTGACGAGGGGGATTTCAAGGATTGCGAGCTTCTCAGGTCCGCTTACCTTGACTTCAACCGCTTCGCAGAGCTTTGCGAAACCGGCGGTAATAAATACCCCGTAGAGATCAAAAAAGTTGACACGGATACCTTCGAAAGCTATGAAATATCGGTTTCGGAGGAAAAAGCCGTTATAAAAGCCGGTGACACCGAGGGTGTTCGCCGCGCTATAATTTATATCGAGGACGAGATGATGCGCCGCGAGGGCGCGTTCCTTCCGATCGGCAGGATTTCAAAGAAGCCGTGGATGAAGAGCAGGATCACGCGCGGCTTCTTCAGCCCTACCAACCGCGCCCCGAAGTTTGGCGACGAGCTTTCGGACGAGGTCGATTACTATCCCGACGAATACCTTAACCGACTTGCCCACGACGGCACGAACGGTATATGGATATACACAAGCTTCAAGGCTCTTATGACCTCGGAATACTTCCCCGAATACGGAGAGGGGGGCGAAAAGAGGATCGAAAAGCTCCGCTCCGTCGTAAAGAAATGCAGTCTTTACGGAATTAAGGTCTACGTTTTTGCGATCGAGCCGATGCACCTCGTTGGCGATATTGCCGACGCGCACGCGGATATGACGGGTGCTATCAACAAGGAATTCGGTCAGCACGCGCTCTGCCTCTCCACCGAAAAAGGACGAGCGTATCTTCTCGAAGCGGTTGAAAAGCTCTTCAGGCTTGTGCCCGACCTTGGCGGTTATATCGATATCACCTCAGGCGAGCGCATAACGAATTGCGCATCATTCCCGAACGTGTTCCCATCCTGTCCGCGCTGCTCAAAGCGCCCGATAGGAGAAATGCTTGCCGAGACCGTAAATATAATCAAAGAGGGTATGCGCCGTGCAGGCACGGATGCCGAATTTATAAGCTGGACCTACGGTCATAAGATGTGGCAGGACGAGGACATCCTCGATTATGTGAGAAAATGCGACACGGGCATTGCCCTTATGCAGAATTTTGAGGAATATTCCTACGCCGACCAGCTAGGAAAGACGCGCGTCGGAAAGGACTATTGGCTCTCGCATATTGGTCCCGGGGAGCTATACAAGCTCACCGCACGCGAGGCAAAAAAGCTTAGCAAAACTATGTATGCAAAGATGCAGATATGTTGCTCGCACGAGGTTGCAAGCGTGCCGTACATTCCCGCACCGGGGCTCATCTTTGAAAAATATAAAAAGGCGTACGAATACGGAACGAGCGGCGTTATGCAGTGCTGGTACTTCGGAAATTATCCGTCGGTTATGAGCAAGGCGGCAGGCGAGCTTGCGTTTGTGGATGATTTCTCCGATAAGGATGCCTTTATCAAGAGACTTGCCGCAACCTATTACGGAGACGGCATTGCAGACAAGGTAGCGGCGGCTTGGAAGCTCTTTGAAGAGGGATATTCTAATTATCCCTTGAATATAATGTTCAGCTATTACGGCCCGATGCACGACAGCGTTATCTGGCAATTACAGCTTAAGCCGAAGGACTATTACCTGCCGCGTAGCTGGATGCTTCTTGACGAGCCGAACGGAGACAGAATTAACGAGGCACTCTGGCAGGGGCACACGCTCGACGAGGCGCTCACTCTTTGCGAGATAATGAGCACAAAATGGAACGAGGGAGTAAAGCTTCTCCCCCTCCCCGAAAGCGACGAGGGCTACACCGTCTCTGCGGCGCTCGGACTGCTCTTTGAGTCGGGAAAGAATATTCTTAAATTTTACAGTCTGCGCCGCGCGCTCGGCTTAAAGACGGGCGATGCGAAAAAGATACTTTCCGAAATGCGCGATATCGTTCTTTCGGAGATTGAAAATTCAAGCGCTATGATACACCTCTGCGAATCGGACAAGCGGCTCGGTTATCATTCCGAGGCGGAGGGCTTTAAGTTCTTTCCGAAGAAGCTTCGCGCAAGGATAGACCAGCTCCGCGAGCTTATCTCAACCGAGTTCGTTGAAGTTGCCGAAAGAATAGAAAAAGGGCTTTCGCCCCTTGAGTTTTACGACGGACTTAAGGACGGCAAGGAGCTTGACGGCTCGTACGCTATGAATTCCGCCGGATTTGTCGAATTCGGAGAGAATTCTCACTCATATAAGGTCGAGTATGACGACGAGCATATCACCCTCACCGTAGATGCGAAAACGAAGGACCGTTGCATCGTTTGCTACGAATTTGAGCCGCTCGTCCCCAGCCCGACGATAACCTTCCTCAAGGACGGAGTTATCGATTTCGTCAGCGAGGTGAAAACGCACCACTCAATGTTTGGGGATAAATACGATAAGGAGCTTGCAAAATACGAGCTTACCGCCACCGAAAACGGAGACGGCGTGATATACGTGCTTAAGGCTAAAAGAGATCTTGCAGGCTGGAAGGAGAACACGCCCCTTCGCCTCAGGCTCTCGGTCGGTGATGATTTCGTGAAGAGATCGGAGATCAACCTTCGCTTCCTCGCGAAGTGGAGCGAATATCCCGATATGTTCTTCTGGCTTATGCCGTAGACAAGAGTACGGACAAATAAAAAGCTTGCCATCTTAACGAGGGCAAGCTTTTGCTTTACTTTAACTGATTTTTCGTTTTATTATAGTTGATAAGGAATATACCCGTGCAGACGAGAACGAGGGTGATTATGAGATTGAGAACCTCAACGTTTGAGGACTCGGGAAGCATAAGCACCGAGAGGATAGTTCCGAAAACGGGGGTCATAAAGCTATATATCGTAACCTTTGACACGGGGTTGAACTTAAGAAGCATTCCCCAGAGTGCGTAAGCAACCGCGGAAAGCATCGAAAGATAGAGAAGAACGCCGAACGCCTTGAAGCTTCCGATCTCTATTTTGCCACCCATGGAAAGACCGACGATCACCATAACGATACCGCCGACGATGAACTGATAACCGCTGATAACTACGGGATCCTCGTGCTTTGAGAATATCTTCATAAGAACCGACGATGCCGCAACCGCTATCGCGGAGAAGATAACGAAGCCGTCACCGGTGAAATTCATATTGAGGTCAAGACCCTTGAGGTTGATGACTATGATACCCGCGAATCCGAGAATGCAGGCGAGGATCTTCTTGGGAGTGAGCTTTTCA
>JAZLEH010000171.1:0-8241 GCA_045615165.1 Eubacteriales bacterium
GCCGACGTTGACGCATCCCCCCTTTGCATCAAGTCAAAGGACGTTGACGAGCTTGTCAGAACCATATATCTTATCTCGGGATCGTTCGGCGGAATAAACCTTGAGGATATTTCCGCACCGAGATGCTTTGAGATCGAGAGAAAGCTTAAGGAGATATGCGACATCCCCGTATTCCACGACGATCAGCACGGAACTGCGATAGTTGTTGCGGCGGCGCTCATAAACGCTCTTAAGGTAGTTAAAAAGGATATCGGAGAGGTTAACGTGGTTATAAACGGCGCGGGAAGCGCGGGTATAGCTATCGGAAAGCACCTTCTTGCAATCGGAGTTAAAAACCTCACAATGGTTGATAGATTCGGAATCATTTGCAAGGGTGACGAGAGCCTCAACGACGCTCACCGCGAGATATCGCTTTTGACTAACAAAAAAGAGCTTAAGGGAACTCTTAAGGATGCAATGGCGGGTGCTGACGTATTTATCGGCGTAAGCGCACCGAATATTGTTTCCGAAGAGATGATCAAATCGATGGCGAAAGATCCTATCGTCTTCCCCATGGCGAACCCGACCCCCGAAATAATGCCCGACCTTGCAAAGGCGGCGGGCGCGAGAGTCGTCGGAACGGGAAGATCGGATTTCCCCAACCAGATAAACAACGTTCTTGCCTTCCCCGGTATATTCAAGGGCGCGCTTGCGTGCAGAGCAAGCTGTATTAACGACGAGATGAAGATCGCTACCTCGTACGCACTTGCAAACCTCATTGACGAAAGCGACCTTAACGAAGAGAACATTATTCCCTTCGCGCTTGATAAGAGAGTTGCAAGCGTAGTTGCAGAGGCCGTTATCAAGGCGGCGCATGAAACCGGAGTAGCCAGAATATAATACAGAAAAGAGCGGAGAAAATTCTCCGCTCTTTTAATTTAAGTCTTGGAAATTACTTCTGAACGATATGAACTGCGAAGCCGCCGATCTCATCCTTGAAGTAAGCGAACTTGGGCTTGCCGGTCTTTTCGTCATAGGTGTAGCTGGATTCGTCGAACTCGAAGCCCATTCTCTTGAAGTAAGCGATAGCTCTGTCAACGAAGTTGCACTTGATACCGATGTGGCCGCACTTGCCGGGACCCTTGCCGGTCATAAACTCGAAGGCATCACCTGCGAATACAGACTTGGAGGTCTGTCTGGTTGCGAGGCCGAACATAAGAGCGAAGAGCTTTGCGTTCTTCTCACCCTCTTCAGCGTTCTCTGCATTGATACCGATGTGAGCAAACTCAAGACCGAGCATGGTCTTTACAGCGTTTCTGGTAAGAGCGGTGATCTCATCCCACTTCTTTGCCTTAACGAGGTCGTCCTTAACCATGAACGAACCGCCGCAAGCGATGATCTTGTTGAACTTAAGGTAGTCAAGAAGGTTATCAGCGCTGATACCGCCGGTAGGCATGAAGGAGAGCTGACCATAGGGAGCAGACATTGCCTTAAGCATATTAAGTCCACCTGCAGCCTCTGCAGGGAAGAATTTAACGGTGGAAAGACCAAGCTCAAGAGCAGCCTCTACGTCAGAGGGGTTGGAGCAACCGGGGAGCATAGGAATGCCCTTGGAAAGAGCGTAAGCGGTTACCTTGGGATTGAGACCGGGGGAAACGAGGAACTTAGAGCCTGCAGCGATAGCCGCGTCAACCTGCTCGGTGGTAAGCACGGTGCCTGCACCTACGAGCATTTCGGGATAAGCCTCGGTGATATTCTTGATAGCCTCAGCCGCGCATGCGGTTCTGAAGGTGATCTCTGCAGCGGGAAGACCGCCGTCGATAAGAGCCTTTGCAAGCGGAACGGCATCGTCGGGATTCTCGATCTTGATTACGGGAATAAGACCGATGAGTGAAAGTTCTTTAAGCATTTCGTTGTTCATAATACAACTCCTTTTTATTATTGTTCACTATAAATTATACAATATACTGAGTTTTACAGGAATTGCAAAAGTTGCTTAAGGAATTGCAAAAATTGACTCGCACTCCTCTATTTTTTATAATCGCTTGACAAAAGCCTGCGAAAGTTATATAATTATTCTAATAAATTAGAAGAGGTGCAGAATGAAGAGAATATCGGTATACACAAGCGACCCTTATCTTTATCAGAAAATAAAGCTCGCCCTGCTTGGAAGGGCAGAGGTCGTGCGCGGCGATGCTGAATACGACGTTGCTCTTTTTGACCTTGAATCGGGACTTACCCCCGTCGAAAACGCCATAACCATGTCGCGTCTTGGAAACGGCGAGATCTCTCTTCCGCTTTCGTTTGAAGACATTGAAAATCTTGTCGGCTCGGACGAAGCACTGCTCTCGATATCCGACTCGCCGAAATGCGCGATCCTCAGAGGAAGGCAGATAAAGCTCACCGACGTTGAACACGCGCTCTTCTCCCTTCTTATAGAAAAGAGAGGAGGCTTTACGAGCCGCGAGGAAATTCTCGCCGGCGTGTGGGGCGAGGGAGTTGATGCGGGCGTCATAAATGTTTACGTGCATTACCTGCGCGAAAAGCTTGAGACCGAGGGTGAAAAGATCATCATCTCGTCGCGCAAGCACGGCTACAAGATCGATGAAAAATATTTAGGAGGGGAAAAATGCTCAGATTGATTGAGGGCGGGCTTTCATCCGTCGCTTACGAAAACATCAAGGAAGAGATAAAAAAGCTTACCAACCTCGGAAAAAGAGTATTCCTTCTCGTCCCTGAGCAGCAGGCGGTCATCGCCGAGCGCGATATAATGGATACCCTTCCACCGTCGGCGTCGCTTACATTCGAGGTAACTAACTTCACGAGACTTGCCAACACGGTATACAGAAATCTCGGAGGCCTTGCGGGAGAGTATTCGACCAAGGCGAAGGAAGCCCTTATAATGTGGAAAACTCTCAGCGAGCTGTCGCCATTTCTAAAAATGACGAGCGGCTCGGAAATAAACACGGGTATGGTCGAAAAGGCGCTTTCAGCGGTAAGCGAGCTGAAAAGCATCTCGGCAACTCCGGACGAGCTTTCCGCGATAGCTGAAAACGAATGCATAAAAAAGGACGGACGCCTCTCCTCCAAGCTCGCGGATATTACGAAGATAATGTCCTTATACACGAAACTTCTTGAAGAAAAATACACGAGCGCATCCGACGAATGCGCACGCCTTGGAGCTAAGCTAAAGGAGAACCCCGAATTTCTTTCGAACGCGTATTTCTTTATTTCAGGATTTACGTCGTTTACCGAGCCGCAATATACGGTTATCGCCGAGCTTATCAAAAGATGCACGGTAAGCGTCCATCTTGCGCTATCAAAAAGAAATTACGAAGCGTTTGAATTCAGCGAGATAATCAAAACTAAATCACGCCTTATTTCAATAGCAGACAAGGCGAGCGCCGAGAAAAGGATCGAAAGGTACGACACTCCGATACAGGCGAAAAATCCGCTCCTCGTGGAGGCGTGTGACCTCCTTTGGCGAAGCTTTGCAAGGGCTGACGCAAATAGTGTAATTAAAAACCGCGATGCGCTCAGAATTTTCGAGGCAAAAGACCCGTATGACGAATGCGATTTTATCGCCGCTGATATAAAAAGGCGCGTTATGGCGGGGGCATCATTTTCCGACTTTGCAATAATTGCGCGCGACGCGAAGAAATACGACGGAATACTTGACGCGTCGCTCGACAATGCAGGAATCCCCTCTTATATTTCAAAAAAGACGGAGATCGCATCGTTTGAGGCGATAAAGCTTATATACTCGGCGTTTGCAGTAGTTGAAAATAATTTTGCAAGAGAGGACGTTATTTCCTACGCAAAATGCAAGCTTTCGGGCGCAAGCAACGAGGCGTGTGACGAATTTGAGCTTTATACCGAGACGTGGCAGATAACGGGGAATCGCTTTACCGACGGAATCTTCTGGAATATGAGTCCGCTCGGAATAGGAGGCGCAAAAACCAAGGAGACCGACGATCTTCTCCTCAGAATCGACGAGGCAAGAAAGAAGATAATCGATCCGCTCGTTAAATTCTCGGAAAACCTTAAGGAAGCAAAAACGGTGCGCGATCACGCAGAAGCTCTTATAAGGTTTGCAAACGATATATCGCTTGAAGACGCAATATACGAGCAAAGCCGCAAGCTTTACGCTATGGGCGAGGAGGACACTGCGGAGAAGAACGAAAGGATCTGGGGCATTATCTGCGACTCGCTCGACGATATGACGGAGGCGCTTTCTAACTCCGAGATCGACGCAGGGGGATTCTTAAGTCAGCTTAAGGTAGTTTTCGCAGAGGTGGATATCGGATCAATTCCCGCTTATACCGACGTAGTGACCATCGGATCGGCAAATATGCTCCGACTTAACGGCAAAAAGCACGTATACCTTATGGGCGTTAATGCGGGCGAATTCCCCGCATCACCCGGCGGCAACACTTATTTCACGCAGAGAGATAAGGAAACACTTTCCTCGCTCGGACTTAATACCGATCCCGATGCAGATATCCCCTACGCGAGAGAATTATTCTTCTTCTCACGCGCGTTTGCAGTGGCGAATGAAAGCGTCACTATACTCTACTCCGTAAGAAACGAGGCGCTCGGAGCATACGCCGCGGCAGAGGTCATTGCGAGTATAACTAAAATGACCGACGGCGTTATAAAGCCCACGAAAACGACTCTGCTTGATTTTTCGGAGAAAATATATTTCCCCTCGGTTGCGCTTGAATTCGCGGGGCGCGAGGACATAAGACGCGCTCTTAGCGACTCGGGATACGGAAAAGAAATCGCAATGTCGGAGGCGAGCATCAAAAACTCCTCCCTCTCGTTAAGCAAGGAAACCACGGACAAGATCTACAAGGACGATATCGCGCTTACGCAGACGCGAATCGAATCATACGTTGATTGCCCGTTTGCATACTACCTCAAATATAACATCAAGATTTCCGAGGGAGAGCGCGCCGAATTTGACGCAAGAAATATCGGAACTTTCATACATTCAATACTTGAAAGCTTCTTCTCCTCGCTCTCCGATGAGGGCAGAAATGCAGGAGAGGTCACGAAGGAGGAAAGAGCTGAAAGAGTTAAGGCAGCGGCAAAGAGCTACCTTGATTCGATAGAGAGCGAGACGGGCACCTCGAAGAGGCAGAGTCTGCTCCTTGACAGACTTTACCGCGCCTCGCTCCCCGTTGTAGACGGACTTTGCAACGAGCTTGCGGGATGTGAATTCACACCGAGGTTCTTCGAATTAAAGCTTGACGGCGATAACGACGCCCTCCCGAATCCCGCGACGTTCACCGACGAAAACGGAAGACGCGCGTTCGTTTACGGAAGCGTCGACCGAGTTGACACCTATAAGAGCGGCGACGACGTTTACGTAAGAGTGATCGACTACAAGACCGGTAAAAAAAGCTTCAGCCCCGCTGACCTTGACGAGGGAAAGAACCTTCAGATGTTCCTTTACCTTAAGGCAATAGTTGACACGGATAACGAGAAATTTAAAAATGAGGCCGGAGTGACGAACGACGGCAGGCTAATTCCCGCAGGAGTAATATACGTTAAGACCGATATGGGCGACGTTACTATTCCGAGAAACGATAAGGATGCCGAAGCCTTTGAAATCGCAAAGAAGCAGGAAAGACGCGGAATGATACTCAACGATCCTGCCGCAATCGAAGCGATGAACAAGGATTATTTGCCGATCAAGTTCTCAAAGGTCACCGGCGCTCCAACCAAATCAAGCGAAGAAAATCTTTACACGCTTGAGGGCTGGGACGAGATAAGCGAGAAGATTTCGGGTAAGATCGGTGAGATCTCCGGAAGGATGAAGAATGGAGATATCTCCCTTGCAAGTAAGGGTGGCGGCGCTCATTGCGACACCTGCAGATTCAAGCCTATATGCCGAAAAAACAGTTAAACACAGAAAAAGCTCCCGACGGTTTGAAGTGAACCCAAGGCGATGGACACGAAATAAAAAAGCATTTCGTAGAATAGCTTTGATTTGCTCTTAAAAGCTCGTTATTTCTTGAAACTGACATCGTTTTTCATACGGTGTCAGTTTTGTTTTTAGCTGAATACGTTCGAAATTGTAGAAATGAATGTATTCACTAAGGAGGAGGCGAGCCTCCTCCTTGGTCGCCGGTGTGTACCGATGAAGCCACTCGGATTTGAGTGTGCTAAAGAAATTTTCAGCACAAGCGTTGTCAAGTGGTGTTCCGGGGCTTGACATTGACGGCGTTATGTGGTAAGATTTTGTTAGCTTAAAATACCCCTCTGAAGTGTATTGAAAGCCCTGGTCACTGTGGAGTTGCAGCTCTGCGGTGACCTCTCTTTTTGCCGCTTCAACTGTTTCGTAAACAAGATTGTTATTGTTTTCCGTTCCAACCTTGTAGGCAACGACAAAATTGTCGTATAGATCCTTTATTACCGAAAGATAAACGAATCCCTCTTTTGTTGGTATATAAGATATATCCGTACACCATTTGAGATTAGGACGTTCGGCACGGAAATTGCGTTCAAGAAGATTTGAATATCTGTGTATGCTTTCACAGTTCTGTACCCATTTACGTTTTCTACGGGATTTGGAGGGTAAATTATACTTATTCATTACACGGAGTACAGCTTTATGGTTCATTACAAGCCCCAATTCACGCAATAACCATATCTGAACACGGCGGTAGCCGTATGTTTGCCGCGTTTTCTTTTGGCAATCTCGAATTAGTTCTCCTATCTGCTTGTCCGGATCTTCTTCATCTGCTTTCTTCGTCCACGCATAGTAACCACTACGAGATACACTGAAGAAGGCGCACATATCTCGTACATTGTATTTATCTTTGAAACGATGAATTACTCTGTATTTTATGTTCGCTCTCACTTCCTTCCCAATTCTTGAAGAAAATTTCGCAATAGCTCGTTTTCCATTTCAAGTCGTTTTACCTTTTTCTCTAAATCCTCGGGTTTGTTAGTTGGACGTCCACGTTTTAATGGTGTAATCTGACGTCTGTTTACCTCTGGGCGAAGTCCACACCATGATTGTATTGTATATCTGCTTAAACCGTATTTGCGATGCAGGCTCTTCGTGGATGCTCCTGCATCATGTTCTGCTTTTATCTGTAATTTGAAGCTTTCAGGATAATGCTTCATTCCTTTTATTCCTGACATACAAAAAACCTCCTGCAGTAGATATTTCTATTCTACTACAAGAGGCTTTTTTATTCAATGTCCGTTTTTAGGGGTTCAGTTCAGTTTGTCGGGAGCTTTAATTTATTTAAGGGATTCATCCCTTGCGTTCGTTTTATCCTCGAAATCTGACTCTTCCGCGTCCTTTTTGAAGCTGATGGCATCTCTGAAGGCGTTGTAACGCGCCTCCCACTTCTCTGCCCTCTTCTTTGCCTTTTCCTCGCGGAAATTGTTTACCTCGCGGTCAAGGCGGGCTCTCGTCCTTGTGGGAGCGGGAGCTTCAACCTCGTTTCCCATCACCTTATTTATAACGTTTCCGACGGTGGAAAGCGGGCGCTTAATTTCATCAACGTCAGCGCTGATCGCAGTCATAATATAATTTACGTGCGCTTCAACGTAAGCCGAGAGAAGCGTGAGTATAAAGCGGACTGTCCAACCGACAAGAGAGGTTGCGCAGAGGAAAAGCGAAAGAACGGTCGCGTGAGAGGATGCTATGTAAATACCGTAAACGCTTGCCGCAAGAGTGAAGAAATCAGTACCAAGTCTTATATACTTATAGGCTTTTACCCCTGCCTTGCGGGCGCGCTTCTTTTCATCGATCGTCGTTACGATATAGAAAACCAAAAATCCTGCGGTGAGAGCCGCGAGCGCTATATTCAGATAAAGAATTCCGGCATCAACGATAATTGCGTAAATAAGATACGCTATATAAAGAAGATTTGCGCCGACGGTAAACGCGAACGACGCCCTTTTCACGTCGCGGGCGGTGTTATTGAGGGCAACCCTCGTATAATCCAACATAAAATTTCTCCTCTTTTACTTTATACTAAATAAGCAAAGATCCGCCGATGGCTCGGCGGATCTTTAATATTAATACATTCCGTCCATTCCTGCAGGAGCTGCGGGAGCCTGAGGCTTATCTTCCTTCTTATCGAAAACTACCGACTCGGTGGTGAGAACGGTGGAAGCAATGGATGCAGCGTTCTGAAGAGCGGATCTGGTAACCTTCGCGGGATCTACGATTCCGCGCTCAAGCATATCGCAATACTCCTCGTTATAAGCGTCGAAGCCGTAGCCGACCTTGCCGCT
>JAZLEH010000172.1:0-38944 GCA_045615165.1 Eubacteriales bacterium
AGCGTATTTCCTCGATAAGCTTCGGATTTTCCATAATCAGACTGACGATTTTCGATAAATCAGTTTCGGACATAATACCACCTAATTTTTGTTTTTATAGTTGTTTATTATTCGCGCGGCGTCCATCATTCCGAGCTTCTCTGTCCCCATAAGCGCGCGCCTTATTTTTTCAATAGTTTCCTTTGACGGTGTGCCGAGCTGAAGGTCGTAACCCTTCGCCCTTGCCATTTCGGTTATCGAAGCCCAAAGCTCCGCGTCGGATTTTTCTAAAAGTCGTTTAAGTTCATCTTTATTTATCTTCATAATAACCTCCTATCCGTAGTCATTTTATGCTATGATCTAAAAAAAGTTACCGAAAGGAAAAAATATGAAATGCCTCGTTTTCTCCGATTCGCACGGAAATAACTCCTTGATTTCCCGCGCCCTTATGAAGCATCCGGATGCAGAGGTCGTCTTCTTTCTCGGCGACGGATTATCCGATATAAACGATCTTGCCTCACTTGATAATAAAAGGATGTGGATCGCGGTTAAGGGGAATTGCGATTTTTCGGGAATATTTATTGACAGGGTAGCCGATAAAACCGAGGAAATAACCCTTATGGGTAAGAAGATCGTTGCAACCCACGGCGATCTATACAATGCAAAATACGGAACTGAGGGGCTCGTATCGCTTGCGCACTCGCGCCGTGCGGATTTAGTCCTCTTCGGTCACACGCATATCCGCCATGAGGAGTACGTGGACGGTGAGCATCCCTTCTATCTTTTTAATCCCGGATCTGCCTCCTCTCCGTCGTATAGCTACGGAATTCTGACTCTTGATGAAAAATATATTCTCCTTTCTCACGGATATTAATAAATTCGTGCATTCTATTGAAATAAAAATATTATTATGCTATAATTAAACTGTATTAATAGATTAAAGGGAGAATGATTTATGCCAATGGAATTCGGCCCTCCGCCTATGCACCGCGAACGCCGTCGCCCCGAGCCTCGTCCGCGCGGAATCAAAAATTTAATACCGTATATGATAAAGCAGGTTAAAAGCTTTCTTTCAAGACTGTTTTACATAGTTTCGCTCGTGTGGGAAACCGCACCATCGATCCTCTTCCTTATGGCACTTTTCTGCGTTCTTAACGGTGTTCTTCCCGTTATCGGCGCTTATATATCAAAGGAGCTTCTGAACGGAATCGCAGAGCTTATCGGAGCTGATACCTCGGGTAGCCTTCGCGCCGATGTGTTTGAAACTCTTCGTCCGATACTCTTCCTTTTAACGCTTGAATTCATTTATCTTTTTGCAAAGCGTATCCTTGACAGGCTTAACGCGGGTGTGACTGCTATCGCGGGCGAGCTTGTCGTCAACCATATAAAGCTGAAGATAATCCGCAAGGCAAAGACCGTTGACCTTTCCTCATTCGACCGCCCCGAGTTTTACGAAAAGCTTGAAAACGCCAACCGTGAAGCGGGTATGCGCCCGATAGGAATTCTCTCGGCGACCTTCAACGTGATAAGCGCGCTTATCAGCGTTGCCTCGTTCATCGTCGTCCTTGCAACTCTCAGCCCACTCGCACCCATAATCATTATAATCACTGCGCTTCCCGGCGCGATAGTTAACTACGTATATAGGCACAGAAACTTCAGATATATGCGCCACCACTCCAAGGACAGACGAGAGATGAATTACTTCTCCGGACTTATGACGAATAAGGACAGAGTTAAGGAGATCAAGGTTCTCGGACTTGGCGATACCTTTATTGAAAAGTACGAAAGCGCTTGGAAAAGATATTTCAAGGGGCTTAAGTCGCTCATCTTGCGTGAGAACGTGCTTCGCGTTCTCGTAAGCCTTCTTGCAACTCTTGCAAACTGCGCCCTCTTCGCCTACGTTGCGTACGATGTAGTATTCAATAACGGTATGATCGGTGACTACTCGCTTTATACGGGAGCGCTCAACTCGGTTGCATCCTACGTAACAACCCTCGTCGCATCCACCGCGACCATCTACGAGGGAACGCTCTTCATTGATAATATGATGGAGTTTATGAAGGAAGAGCCGAAGATCATCCCCTCCGTTGAAGAGCCCGCTATACCGGAGCGCGGCATCGAGCATACTATCGAATTCAAGGGCGTCGGCTTCTCATATCCCGGGTCGAGTGTTAAGGTTCTTAATAATATAAACCTTACCTTCAAGTCGGGTGAAAAGACGGTCCTCGTCGGACTTAACGGCGCGGGAAAGACGACCCTTCTGAAGCTTCTTATGCGACTTTACGATCCCACCGAAGGCTCAATACTCCTCGATGGCAGGGATTTAAGAGAATACGATCCCGACTCGCTTTACGATATGTTCGGCACGGTCTTCCAGGACTTCGGAAGATACGCCGTCACTGCCTCTGAAAATATAGAGTTCGGAGATATAAAGAACACGCACGATCGCGCCCTCGTTGAGCGCGCCGCAAAAGCGGGTGATGCCGATCAGTTTATCGAAGCGCTCCCGAACGGCTACGATACCCCCTTGACGAGAATGTTTGAGGATAACGGAATCGAGCTTTCGGGCGGTCAGTGGCAGAAGCTCTCCGTTGCAAGAGCGTTCTATAAGAACTCTGATATTTTGATCCTCGACGAGCCTACCGCATCTCTCGACGCTCTCGCAGAGCAGGAGATATTCGATCAGTTCGCAGAGCTCTCACGCGGAAAGATAAGCATCTTCGTTTCCCACCGCCTCTCAAGCGCGGTAACCGCGGATAAGATCATCGTTCTTAAGAACGGAATGGTCACTGAGGAGGGAAATCATAAGGAGCTTATGGAAAAGAGGGGAGATTACAGCCTCCTCTTCACGACTCAGGCGCACCACTACACGGGCGGCTCTGAAGTAAATTGATTTTAATCAGACTATATTAAAATTAGGAGAATATTATGTTTACTAAGATTACACCTATTCCCAAAAGCATTACAGGCGGCAGAAGAAAGCTTGCCATCGCATCTCTCGGCAAAGCTGATTTCAAGATCACATCAAAGAAGCTTGACGGCACTCTTGCAAAGAATGCACTTACCGAGCTTTATAACGGACTCTCTCGCATAGTCGGCGTTCCCTGTGAATGCGCGGACGGTGCTTTGGAGATCAAGCTTGAAATTTCGGGCAGAGTTCCCGCAATGGTTGAAAAGAACGTTGATCAGGCGTATAAGATCGTTTCAAACAAGAACGGTATCACCCTTACGGGTTACGGCGAAGCGGGCGCGTTTTATGCGGTAACGACCCTTCTTCAGACGATAACCGTTGAAAATAATATAGTATACGTTCCCGAAATGAAGATCGTCGACTATCCCGATCTCAGAACTCGCGGTCACTTCCTCGAAACCCGTTACGGCTCTAACCTTATGACCCTTGACGATTGGAAAGAGGTTATTGACGATATGATTTCGATGAAGCATAATCAGCTTGTCGTTTCCCTTTACGGATGTTGGCAGATCCAGTACGACGGACTCATTACCGAGTACGTTTATATTCCGATCCCCAAGTATCCTCTCCTTAAGACCGACGTAGTAAAGAAATATTATTCTCCCAAAAAGGGCGGTTGGGTGAACGAGGTCGTCGAGGTTCCTATGGTAAAGGACGATTTCTTCGGTGATCTTATCGCTTACGGTAAGTCAAAGGGTGTTGAGGTTCTTCCTCTTTGGAATAGCTACGGTCATAACACCCTCATCCCGAGAATGTATCCCGAGACCGCTCCCATCGTTAACGGCGAGCCTCAGAAGGTCGGCTTCTGTGTTTCCTCTCCCAAAACCTACGAGCTTCTCTTCGATATTTACGATCTCATCATCGATAAGTATCTTAATCCCAACGGCATTAAGTCATTCCACATCGGTCTTGACGAGGTATGGGATTCCCGCGCCGTTGACTTAGAAAACCCCGATAAGCTTTATAGCCCCTGGTGTCAGTGCGAGGAGTGCGCAAAGCTCACAAATCAGGAAAAGACCATCAAGCACGCCTTGACTCTTATCTCTCACCTCAAATCGCGCGGAATGAAGAACATTTATCTCTATAACGACCTTCTTACGAGAATGTTTAAAGATCCCAGGATCTTCTATGAAAGACTTAAGGAAGCAGACCTCCTTGACGTTGCGGTAGTTGACTGGTGGGGTTATACTGATATTGAAAAGAAATTCAACGAGGCAAACGTCGCTACCACGACCTTCCCCGAGCTTGGAATCCGCTCGACCGTAAAGCCTTGGAACTCCTATTACCACTGGAACATCTCGCGTGACGCAGTAAATAATATCTTCCTTCTTACCAGAGTTGCAAACAGAGATAAGAATACCGAGGGACTTATGTCCTATTCCGCTTGGGATAAGACCTGCGATATCAACCACGTCGCAATGGCTGACTACTCTTGGAGCTTCGCCCTCACGGGTGAGACAGATGATTTCAGAGCGAATTACGCATACCGTAAGTTCCCAAGTCAGCCGAAGCAGGCAAAGCGCGCGTTTATGCTTTATAAGGAATTGACAAGCCAGGGAACAGACGGTAACGCTCTTCCTACTCCCGAGATGCCTTACGTTGCAAACGCAATGTTCATTAAGGATATTCTCGCATATTACGGATATTCTTATTATCGTTACGAGCGCGATTACCCCCGTAATTTCCCCGGCGAAGCTATGCAGAAGATCTTTGAGCATCGCGCAATACTTGAGCCCAAGCTCCACGAGCTTTCCAAGCTTGCAAACGATACCTATAAGGCGTTTGAAAGCCTTAGAAACGATTTCAGCGGTGACTTTAAGCTCGCAAGACGCTATTCCGCAGAAGCTCGCAATAACCGTGATATAGTAGACGATTATATAGCTCTTCTCGAAATCGACGCTATCGTAAAGAGCGGTGATAAGGATGCCGCAAAGAAGGTAGCGAAGATCGCTTCCGTAAGACGCAAGTGCCGCCTTGAGCTTCTTGCCGAGATGGAGGACTTCAAGGAAGAGTATCTTCACGCATCTCACCTTCGTAATCAGTCGCTCTTTATGCAGGTATTCGCCGATATTGAGGCGTATGCAAAATCTACTCCCGCCGAAGAGTTCACTCTTGACGTTTGCGACCTTCGTAATATCGCAAGCGATATGATGAACATTATGAGATAATTACACAAAACAGCGCCTTCGTTTTGGAGGCGCTTCGGTTTAACTATTTAATATAACCTAGGAGAATCGTTATGCTTACTAAAATCATACCCGTACCTAAAAATCTCACGGTTGGCAGAAAAAAGCTCTCTATCGGAAGGCTCGGCTTTGCTAATTTCAAAATAACCGCAAAGAAGCTTGACGGCACTCTTGCAAAGAACGCTCTCGCAGAGCTTTACAAGGGGCTCTCCCTTGTTGTCGGAGCTCCTGCGGAGTCAGCAGAGGGCGAGGTCTCGATCAAGCTTGAAATATCATCGCGCGTTCCCGAATGCGTAGAGAGAAATACTGATCAGGCGTATAAGATCGTAGTAAATAAGAACGGCATCACCCTTACCGGCTACGGCGAGGCAGGCGTTTACTACGCGGTTACCACGCTTTTACAGACCGTTGAGGTTGTGAATAACGAGGTTTTAGTCCCCGAGATGAAGATGATCGACTATCCCGATCTCAGAACGCGCGGTCACTTTCTTGAAACTCGCTACGGCTCAAACCTTATGACTCTTGACGATTGGAAAGAAGTCATTGACAATATGGTGTCGATGAAGCATAATCAGCTTGCCGTTTCCCTCTATGGCTGTTGGCAGATGCAGTACGACGGAATAATTTCCGAGTACGTCTATATTCCTATCCCCCAATATCCTCTTTTAAAATCCGACGTAGTTAAGAAATACTATTCACCCAAAAAGGGCGGCTGGGTAAACGAGGTCGTAGAAGTTCCTATGGTAAAGGAAGATTTCTTCGGTGAGCTTATAGCTTACGGTAAGTCAAAGGGAGTTGAGGTGTTCCCGCTTTGGAATAGCTACGGTCACAACACCCTCATCCCGAGAATGTATCCCGAGGTCGCTCCCATAGTTGACGGCGAGCCTCAAAAGGTCGGATTCTGCGTTTCCTCACCCAAAACCTACGAGCTTCTTTTCAATATTTACGACTACATAATTGATAAGTATCTTAAACCGAACGGCATCGAGTCCTTCCACATTGGTCTTGATGAGGTGCGCGACGAGCGCGGCGTCGACCTTGACGCTCCCGACAAGCTTTACACCCCCTTGTGTCAGTGCCCTGAGTGCGCAAAGCTCTCAAAGCAGGAAAAGATGATAGGTCACGCAATAAAGCTTATCTCTTACCTCAAATCACGCGGAATGTAGAACGTTTATCTCTATAACGACCTGTTCACAAGAACCTTTAAAGAGCCTTATCCGTTCTATAACGCGCTTAAGGAAGCCGATCTTCTTGACGTTGCGGTAGCCGATTGGTGGTGTTATACGGATATCGAAAAGAGAATACCGCCCGTGTATAATTTCACGACCACCTTCCCCGAGCTTGGACTCCGCTCAACGGTTAAACCTTGGAACTCTTATTTCCATTGGAGTACTGCGCGTGATGCGGTCAAAAACATCCATATACTTTCTACCTTCGCGAATAAATTCAATAACAACGAGGGTCTTATGTCATACTCGGGATGGGACACGACCTGCGATATCAACCACGTTGCAATGGCAGATTTCTCTTGGAGCTATTCGCTTTCCGGCGACCCCGACGATTTCCGCGAGAATTACGCATACCGTCTTTTCCCGAATAACAAAAAGCTTTCAAAGCGCGCGTTTATGCTTTATAAGGAATTGACAGGGCAGGGCACTGATGCAAACGCGCTTCCGACCCCCGAGATGCCTTTCGTCGCGAATGAAGCATTCGTCAAGGATATTCTCGAGTATTATAGATATAGCTACTATCGCTTTGGCAAGGATTACCCCCGTAACTTCCCGGGCGAAGGCGTGCAGGCAATACTCGATAATCGTGATATCCTCGAGCCCAAGCTCCACGAGCTTTCCAAGCTTGCAAACGATACCTATAAGGCGTTCGAGCTTCTCAGAAAAGATCTCAGCGGTAATTTCAAACTTGCTAGACGCTACTCCGCGGCGGCACGCAATTACCGTGATATCGTAGACGATTATATAGCTCTTCTTGAAATTGACGCAATTGTTAAGAGCGGTGATAAGGATGCCGCAAAGAAGGTTGCAAAGATCGCTTCCGTAAGGCGTAAATGCCGCCTTGAGCTTCTTGCCGAAATGGAAGACTTTAAGGAAGAGTACCTTCACGCATCTCACCTTCGTAACCAGTCGATCTTTATGCAGCTGTTCGCCGATATCGAGGCGTATGCAAAAACTGCTCCAAAAGAAGAGTTTACTCTTAATATTTGCGACCTTCGCAATATAGCAAGCGATATGATGAACAATATGAGATAAGGGGCTATCGCCTTCCGACATAACCAAAAACAAGTGAGGTATGGATTCACTCCGTACCTCACTTGTTTTTTTATCTATTCTTTATGTAATTTGGTCAACGACCTGCTTTTTCGACCAGCCCGCCTTTTCGTAATCGCCGTTCGCGTTAAATACTCTGCGCAGAATGTGCGCCGCGTAAGTCGGGGAATATCCCTTTCTTGCCGCGAGATCCTCGTAAGCTCCGATCGCAACCATCGGTATAAGCCAAGTTCCGCGCGAAAGAGTGTGCCAGGTCGTGTGAATGAAGCCGTAAAGCCCCTCGTCCTTTACCGTCTTGACGCAGGCTTCTATAACCTTGCCATTCTCATCCCAAGGGCAGAGGAGAACGTCAAATCCCGCGTTCTTAAGCGTAAGTGCCGTTTCAACGGGTGCGTTTACTGCATCGTACTGCCAGTCTGCGATAATTATATCCTTGTCTAAGTGCTCAAGCATATAGCCTTCAATTTCGGGCGTGGGCGCTTTGCAGATGTATACGTTTTCGGGGTTATACGACTTGTGCTTGTGGATGAACATATCACCCCACGCGATAGCGCGCCTGCCCTGTGCCTTAAGCTCTGCGCTCGTCTCGTTTATGAAACCGCAAATGAAATCGAGCTCTTCCTTTGTATAGGTGAATCCGTCTGCCTCGTCGCATCCGATGAGGAAATATTTGCCCTCTCCGCAAAGCTCAATAAGCTCGTTTCGCACCGCGCGGAGAAGATTTCTGACCTTTTCCTTTTCGACAGCCCAGCACCAGCCGTTTTCGGAGAAATAGGTCGCAAGCGAAATGTTCTGATCAAGCACAACGTGCTTTCCGTACATTCCTCGTGATAAGGCGGCGTGACCCCAATGGTTAAACATCGGAATAATTTCAAGCCCAAGCTCGTGCGCCTCTTTTATGATCGGGCGGATCTCGTCCTTATTGTATGCATTCTTCCATCCAAGCTCACGCATACAATCGAACTGGAGCATTCCCCAGAATTCTATAACAACGTGCGTGAACTTTAACGCCGCAGAGAAGCGCAAGAACTTTTGCAATTCCCAAAGCTCTGTCTCGGGAAAAACGCAGAAATGGATCATTCTGTTTTTGATCAGCGCCTCGTCCCTAATTTCGGCGCAATCTATCCTTATTGCGAGTCCTTCGCTATCGTCGATAGCCTTGAATCTGTCGAGCAGGGTCACAAAGCCTGCAAGCAAGCTCTTTTCGTCCTTAGCGTTTATCGCAACTCCGCCCTCTTCAATATTTATCGTGTATTCCGCATCGTCGAGAGCGAGTGGCTTCGCATCGCCGATAATAAAGGCGCAGTCCTTGATCTCCTTAACTTCAAGAGTCGATGCTTGACAGGAGTAGTTATACCAAAACTCCTTTATTATTTCCTTGTTGACGCAGGCGTTAGCCATAGCGCATATTTCTTTTGAAAATACGAATGCGCCGTCCTTCTTAATAAGATTACGGGGATTGAAAACCATACGAAATATTCCTTTCGGCTTTATCTTACTACTTGAATTATACTATTTCGTTTTAAAAAACACAAGCCACTATCAAAAAAATGATTGAAAAGTCATCTATATTGAACGAAATCTCCCCCTCGATGCTTCGAGGGGGAGATAAAATCCTTGAATTCACGCGCTATGAGCGCGGCTTTTCAAACAGTCCGTCGGATAACGCTCGACGTGATAAGCTAAACGTTCGTTATATCGTCTATCTGCTTTTTTGCCCAACCCGATTTTTCGTAGTCGCCATTCGCGTTATAAACTCTGCGCATAACGTACGCGGCGGTGTAGCTCGAATTTTTCTCACCCGTCGAAATATCCTCGTACGCGCCGATAGCAATATAAGGAATGAAACGCATTCCGCGCGAAAGCGTATGCCAAGTGGTTTGCATAAAGCCGAAGAGCTCCTCGCTTTTTATGGTTTGAACACCTACCTCGACGACCTTTGCGCTCTTGTCGCGGTGGCATAGAAGAACGTCAAAGCCTGCGTTTTTGAGGGTGACGCAGGTTTCTACGGGAGGGATAACCGCATCGTATTGCCAGTCCGCTATGATTATGCTCCTGTCGAGCCTTCCTAACATATATTTTTCATCCTCGGGGGTGGGAGCGTTGCAGGTGTATAGGTTTCCTTTGTTATAGCTCTCGTGTCTGTGAATGAACATATCGCCCCAGGCAATCGCGCGCCTGCCTTTTTTGTTAAGCTCCGCGCTTATTTCGTTTATATATTCGGTTATAAAGTCGCACTCTTCCTTTGAATAATTGAATCCGTGCGCTTCGTCGCAGCCGATGTGGAAGTATTTGCCTTCGCCGCAAAGCTCGATAAGCTCTTCTCTTGCCAAGCGAAGGAGCTCTCTGACTTTTTTCTTTTCTATCGCCCAGCACCAGCCGTTTTTGCTGAAGTACGAAGCGAGCGAAATATTCTGATCAAGCACTACGTGCTTTCCGTGCATTTCTCGCGAGAGGGATGCGTGTCCCCAGTGGTTGAACATCGGAACTATTTCAAGACCTAAGTCACGCGCCTCGTTAATTATCGGGCGAAGCTCGTCTTTTGAGTAAGCTTCCTTCCAGCCAAGCTCACGCATACAGTCGAATTTGAGCATTCCCCAGAATTCTATTACGACGTGCGTGAATTTAAGCGCGGCGCATAATCTTAAAAACTTCTGTAATTCCCAAAGCTCTGTTTCCGGGAAAATGCAGAAATGCGCCATTCTGTTTTTTATAAGCGCGCTGTCACGTATCTCTGCGCACTCAATCTCTATCGCAAGCTCTTCGTTGTCGTCGATTGGATCAAACCTGTCAAGAAGCGTCATAAAGCCCGCGAGCAAGGTCTTTTCGTCCTTAGCGTTTATCGCAACGCCGCTCTCTTCAATATTTATAGTGTATTCCGCATCGTCGAGAGCGAGTGGCTTCGCATTGCCTATAATAAATGCGTAGTCCTTGATCTCCTTAACCTCAAGCGTAGAAGCGTGGCAGGAGTAATTATACCAAAACTCCTTTAGTACATCTTTATTTATAGAAGAATTTGCTGTGGCGCATATCTCTTTTGAAAATACGAACGCGCCGTCCTTTTTTACAAGATTCGTGGGCTGAAAGATCATTTTTTCTCCTTTTATCTTTGTACGAGAGGACATTCTATTACACAGCGATGAACCGTTGTCGGACGGTAGGAAAGGATTCTGTCGGCTTTCTTCATCGCGTCTGCAAGATTTTCCTCGGTTATATTTTCGGGAACTTCAAAGTTTGAATCAGATCCCGTATATTTGTGTCCCTCTTCGCCGCAGAGCGCGTATTTCTTCGACCAGTCGCACGCCTTTCCGTCTGCGGGGATCCATTTATAATTTTTACCGTTAAGTTTGATGCGAGTCATATTGCTTGCGCGAAGTGCATTCGCGGGGCAGGCCTTAACGCACTTGTCGCATCCGTCACAGCATTTTGAGTCTGCGAGTCTCTTTGCTTTAACTACCTCGTCAAGCGGAGCATCGGTAACGATCGCGATAAAATCTTGGCTGAATCCGTGCTCCTCGGTATAACACATGCCGTTAACTGTGAGCTTTCCGATTCCTGCCTCAACCGCTTCAAGCTGATTACAGAACGCATCGGGAAGCGCTCCTCTCGGAGTTCCCATATCGCCGCCGATACCCGTCAGGTTATAGGTCGCAACCGCCTTGTAGCCCTTTCCTGCAAGATACTTTTCAACCTTGAATGATGCGTATGCAAGCTCAAAGGTTGTCTCGTATTTTGAGTACATATAAGGGCCAACCGCAAACGCAGGGGGCTTAATAGTCATTTTCTGCACGATCTCGGGGTAGTTTATGCCCATTATGATAACGCTCTTTGCATTTTCGAGATGGTCGGTCGTTTTATATATCTTTCTCGTATATGTCTTGGAGCTTGGCTCAAAGATATGGAATCTTGGAGTTTTGGATGCCATATCAATTATCTCTTCGCCTTCTTTGATCGGAACGAGCGCCTCTGCAAGCTTATCCATTCTTTCTGCAGGGACGATCGCGTAAATATCGCTTCCTTCCTTTTCCATTATATCACAAATGTTATCGGTAATGCAATACTTAATATTATCAATCGGCTCGTTGAGCTCGTAATACTCGTATCGCGAAAGGGGGGCGTTCGTGAGCAATACTTCGGTAATGGTAATCTCGTTTTCCTTTTTCTCGATGCCTGCCGCCGCAAGATATGCATCGGTGTCTACCTCGGGGCTATTTAGCGTCTTATAACCGTAATCGTCAATGATTCTTGCAGCGTCAAGACGTGCAAATCCCGAGAAGTGCGCAAGGGCGGTCTGCTCGGCGCTTATAGTGCCGAAGCTCTCGTTGCCGTAACCGTTTCTTGCGTTTATTTTGTCGCCCTGTGCCTGAGCTGTTTTGATGGTCGAAATAGTCATAACGACAGCGCCGTTTGCATATTCGTAGGCATCCCTTGCCCTAAGCTTTTCAATATCCTTTTTGCCGAGGAAGACTATATTGTCTACGCTATAACGGGAAACAAAATTAACCACCTCGTCGTATAATTTTCTGTGAACGGGGAGATCAAGGTTGGCAACGCAATGCTTTATTCTCATCGGTGCTGAGGTGTGCTCACCGCCGTCGCTTCTTAAATGCTTGGGGAGGCAGAATTTAACACAGCATCCCATCTCTCCGCCGCGCATACCGTATTTATCGATGTTGTCGAGTATAACCTGTTCGTCAACTACATCGGGAATTTCAAGGTCAAGATCAAGATCAAAATGCTCAGCCCACGCGCACCGCCAGAGGTTTTTGTTCGCAAATTTAAACACTTTGTCCTCGACCTCAATCGTCTTAACTCCGTTGCATTCCTTGCGGTAAGCATCCGTCGGGCAATGCTTAATACACTCGCCGCACATATCGCAAAGCTTGGTTTCGACATACATCGGGGTGGGGGAGGGGGGCGCGTTCGTTATTATGGATATAAATCTGTTTCTCGGGCCGTATTCGGGCGACATTGTAAGTCCGTGCCAGCCAAGTTGTCCGAGTCCTGCACAGGTTGCTGCGTATATATGTGACATATCGGGGGCAAAGGTCGCGCTAAGCTCGCCAAACGGGCGGTATCTCCAGATGTTCGATGCGGCGATCGGAACAGCCTCGTACCCGAGCCTATCAAGATAACGCGCAACCCTAAATGCTATGTAATCAAGCTTTAAATTCATAACGTACTGAATTGAGTACGGACCTATGATCTGCGGATGCTCCTCACCGCCAAGCTCCATCGCTTCGTCAAGATGGTGAATCGCGCACACGATAACGCTCTTTGCCGTCGGCAAAATACCCTGCGGGCTCATCATTATCGGCGCGTTTTTAAATCGGGATATCGGCGCGATTCCGACGATGTCCGCACCTATTTCATAAGCGCATGCTTTAACTTTAGAAGTAAGATTTGTGTTCATTTTGAAAATTCTTCCTTTCCTTGTATAGTTATATTATACCAGTAAAAAAGAGTTGTTACAATGTTTTTTCTTTTCATAAATGTTGACTTTTCGTTCAACCTATGATATACTCAAGCATATAAATGATTTCGGAGATAAGCTATGATCTACGATTTTGAAGAGCTTTTGTTTCAAATAAAAGACGTGTGCAGGATCGATCATCCAAAGGGCACGTTTAAGGTGCGCCCAAGACCGTATGCGGCACTTTCGTACAGAGTTTCGGGGTGCGGCGATTTTATTTTCGGCGGGGAAAGAGTCGTTTCGGATGCAGGCGATATTCTTTTTATACCGGAAGGGGTTTCATACGACGTTTCCTATTCCGGCGGAACGATGATCGTCGTTCATTTCCACGATTGCAATTACCATATTCCCGAAAATATTTCGTTTGCCAACAAAGCTTATATGGCAGACGTGTTCTTCGATCTTTTGAAGGAGTGGGAAAGCAGGCGCTCGACACACGTTGTCAAGTCCACGGTATATAGCATTATGCAGTTTTGCAGTGAATCAAATCAAAAGGAGCATTCAATTCATTCCGCAGAGCTTGCAAAGCAGATCATAGATAACGGCTTCCGCGATTCCGAGTTCAGTGTCAACTCGCTTGTTCAAATGCTTTATACAAGCTATCCCACCTTGCGCCGCAATTTTTTAAAGCGATACGGTATGCCCCCGAAGCAATATCTTCTGAAATTGCGCCTTGATACCGCCGTCACTCTCTTGTCCGAGGGGTTTTTATCGGTTCAGGAAATTTCGAAAAGATGCGGATTTGACGATGCGCGCCATTTTTCGCAGATATTTAAGGAAAAATACGGAGTCTCGCCATCTAAAGTATCGCACAATTTATTGTTAAAATGAAAAAACGCCTCATATTTGAGGCGTTTTTTTGTTAAAGATCTGCTATCATTTGTGAGCGGCTGTGCTTGTCAAGCTTCTTGTAATCGGTGATAATGTATCTGTTATCATCCGAGTCGCGAACTCTGACTCTGCCGTCGGAATAAACTCTGACGTCGTGGTTTCTGTTGCGGATATCGAATTCCTTATATCCGCGCTCGGTCTCGATCGCCCAATGAACCTTACCGTTCTTCTCGCTTACGGAATAGATCTTAAGAATATGAGGAACGAGATAATAGTCGTCAAGGCTATACTGAACTATATCGCGCGACTCCTTGTTAAGATCGGTCATATTTCTTATAACTGCGACCTCGACTCCTTCCTCGTTAAGAAGCGTTATGTAGTTATCAGCGCGGCTAACGGGGAAGAGCCTTCTCGGCTCAAGCCTTTCATAGAGGTCACCACCCTCGGTCTTAAGGTCAACGAGGTTGTTTTCGTTTATGGTTATCGTGTCGTTTTCAGTAACGTAAAATCTTTTTGAAGGCGAACTCATAATCTTTCCTCCTCGCGCATTTTTTCTGCATCCTGCGCCATTGACTGAATCTGAACGAGCTTGTAATACTTGCCCTTAAGAGCCATAAGCTCCTCGGGTGAGCCGTTCTCGATGATCTTACCGTTGTCAACGACTATGATGCGGTTCGCTCTCTTAAGGGTGGAGAGTCTGTGCGCGATCATAAGGGTCGTCTTACCCTCGATAAGTCTGTCGATAGCCTCTTGGATAAGGTGCTCTGTCTCGGAGTCAACGGCGGCGGTAGCCTCGTCGAATATAAGGATAGACGGGGATTTAAGAACCGCTCTCGCGATCGAGATCCTCTGCTTTTCACCACCGGAAACTCCGACGCCCCTCTCACCGAGAACGGTGTCGTACGAGTCGGGCTGGCGAGCGATGAATCCGTGCGCGTTCGCAATATCTGCGGCGTTGATAACGTCCTCAACCGAGGCGTTCGGATTCGAATAAGCGATGTTGTTGAATATCGTGTCGCTGAACATCATCGGCTCTTGCTGAACGTAACCGATCTGCTCACGGTATGCCGAGAGGTCAAAGTTTTTAATGTTGTGACCGTCTACGAGGATTTCTCCCGAATATCCGTCGTAGAATCTCATAAGGAGGTTGACGAGGGTCGATTTACCCGAACCTGTAGTACCTACGATACCGACGATTTCACCCGGGTTGATCGTAAGAGTAACGTCGTCAAGAACCTTTTTGGTTCTGTCAAACGAGAATCCAACGTGAAGGAACTCGATCTTACCCTCAAGCTTATCGGGAACGGTGTGTGCCTCAGCCTCATGCTCGGGCTCGGCTTCAAGTATGTCAAGAATCTTTTCGGTTGAAGCAAGCGCTCCCTGGAACGAGTCGGAGAGGTTTGCGAAGAAGGTTACGGGGTTATAGAACATTGATGCGTACGAAATGAACGCAACGATAAGACCTGCGGAATATCCGTTATCGCCGTTGATAACTCTCGTACCGCCGATTCCCCATATAATGAGCGAACCGCAGGTAACGAGGAAGGCGATGATCTGCGGGAACGCAGTCGCAAGCTTACCGATCTTAAGGTCCATCTGAAGCCAGTCTTGATTCTTCTCCTCAAACTTATCAGCCTGTCTCTTCTCACCCGTAAAGGATTTAACTACCTTGATGCAGGGGATCGTGTCTGAGAGGGTAGAGAGAACCGCCGTGCCGCGTCTCCAGAGTCTGCGGTAATAGGGCTGGATCTTCTTTGAGAATATTCTCGTCGCAATAACGATGAAAACGACGGGAATAAGAGAGAGAAGGGTAAGCTCGGGATTGAGCGCAAGCATTATGATTACGATACCGACGAGCTGGAAGGCGTGAACGACCGCCTCCTGCGTGATTCGGAGCATAAAGTTTTTAAGCGTAGTAGCATCACTTGAAATTCTGTTTATAACCGAACCCGTAGAGGTCTTATCGTAAAACTTCATCGGCAGGTATTGCGCTTTCAAGTAAATATCGGTACGAAGTGCAGCTATCGCCTTATCACCTGCGGTACGCATAAGATATGCGCGAATAATACCTACTCCGTATTGGAAAAGATATGTGAACAAAAGGCAGGCGATCATCGTCATCAGCATTGTGAATTGCGATTTTCCGAATATCGTTGCGATTTTTGCAAGGATCGGCACGCTTGCCGTTCCTCCGTCCTTCGGGAAGACTGCGTCAACGATGAATCCCGTGATCGTCGGCGGGATAAGAGATACCGCCGTGGTTATGAGTGAGAGGAATATACAGATGATGATCGTTTTCATCTGCGGCATTATGTATTTTGAAAGCTGTTTTACAATCTTGATCTTCGAGCGGCACATAATGCACTCTGCACCGGGGTGAAGAAGCGTTCTTCCGCACTTCGGGCAGACCGAGAGCGCGCGCTCAAAGGTGATTGCCATAATGGCAAGCTCTTCGTTTCTGTCCGCATCCTCGTTGATGTGGTTTATGTAGAGGGCTGCCGCATCGCAAAGTGATGCGATCGCGTAAGTGTAACGGAAGAATACGACGCGCTTTCCGTCCGGCATCTTCGCCGAAAGAGTAGCGTTACCGTACATACGCTTGGAGATGACCTCGGTCATATCCTTATAAAAATAGCGCTTCTCTTCGCCGGGCACTCCGTCATAGCTGATAACGGAATCCTCGGTGAAAATAAGCGCAGTCTCAGCGTATCTTCCCTTAAGCGACAAATCGCCGACAATGACGAAAAGAACCTTTTCGCCACCATTCTGTAAATCGTCAACGATTGGCTGAACACAACCCGGAATCTCTCTGTTTTTAAGTATAAAACTACTCATACTTAATACCATACCTTTCTCCGTATGCTTCATCCGGAGCGCCGTTTTTATAGGGCGACTACCGAAGCTTTATTATCCCCATACCCGTGTAAAATGTTTACGCGTGTGATTGGTTACCTCATCATAACATATATTTATAGATTTTGCAATACAAAAATGAAAAAAAGTTGAAAAAAATTCACCTCTTTCGAAAAAGAGGTGATCAAGCGATTATTTTGCCTGTTTTTTGGAAAATTTTACCCGTAAAACGAGGAACGCAACCCACGCGAAAACAGAGGATAGCAGGATCGCGGCTACCGTTAAAACGATTATAAGGAAAAATTCCGTAGTAAGTATGCAGACGAGCGCATCAAGAAGAAACGAGCTTAAGAACGCCTCGTCGCTAAAGGGGAACATAAGATAATGCATCTTTCCCCATAATGAATAAAAGAAGCTCTCGCCGCGTCCGCGAGAAATATAAGCCCACGCGCAGAATACCGCCGCAAAAGCCGCGATTAAGGCGTAAGTTATTCCCGTGTATTTCAAAGCCTGCTTAGGGTCAGCCCTTTTTATCATTATGATTATAAGGGCGAGCATCAGTATTCCGACGGGGATAAGGGAGATGAGAGCCGCGTGCAAAAGCTCGCGCACAAATTCCATGTGCCTTATCGCCTGCTCTCCGAATATTGAAACGCCGTCCTCGTATTTCTCGCTCTCAAGGTTATATACTCCGTCGAGCTTAAGATCGAACGACTCCATATCGGTATAAAGGTATTCGGTTATATGCTCAACGATAAGGTCGAGCTGACCGTCTGTCAGAAGCGCGCTTTTGTTAACGTCGCCTCCGATATAGTCTATTATTCTGTATCTCGTCCTTCCGCTTTCGGTGACGGTGGAATATACGCCCGCCTCGCTTAATACCGCGCGGTAAACCGCGGGTGACGAGGAGATCACCCCAACGCTTGCAACTATCACAAACCATATGATCGCAAGGTTAAGGACGATAATTGAAAATAAGTCAAGCGCTCTTTTCATATCAAAGCACCAGCTTATACATTTCCGATTTAGACATACCTCTGTCCTTTGCGGCGGCTTTTATTGCATCCATCTTTGAGAGCCCTGCCGAGATATAATGCTCAACGTGCTCAGCGGGGGAGAGGGAGAGTAGGGGATTTTCTTCACTAATCCCGTCGCCGCATCCTTCAAGCACCAGAACGAATTCTCCGCGCGGCTCTTTTTCGGAATAGAGTGCGACCGCACCCGCAAGAGTAGTTCTCACGACCTCTTCGTTAAGCTTCGTTATCTCGCGGCAAAGGGAGATCTTTCTCTCCTCGCCGAATGCCGAAAGCATATCCTCAAGCGTTCTTAAAAGCTTGTGGGGGGCTTCGTAAAATATCATCGTTCTTGCCTCGCCCTTAAGAGAATCGAGGTGCGCGCGTCTCTCGTTTTTCTGTGCCGAGAGGAAGCCTTCAAATGTAAATCTTCCGGTAGGAAGAGCGGAAAGCGCAAGTGCAGAAACTACCGCCGACGGACCGGGAATAACGCTGACCGTAATGCCCGACTCTGCGCAAAGCCTTACTATATCCTCTCCGGGGTCGCTTATCGCGGGCATTCCCGCATCGGTAACGAGCGCGCAGGATTCACCGCCGAGAAGCCTTGCAACTATCCTCTCGCCGCTGGACTTTTTATTATGCTCGTAATAGCTAACGAGCTCCTTTTTGATTCCGAGCGCAGAAAGAAGCTTCATCGAGTTTCTCGTGTCCTCAGCCGCAACGAAATCGACCTCGGAGAGAACCTTCTTCGCCCTCTCGGATATATCCGCAAGATTTCCTATGGGAGTTCCGACGAGATAAAGAGTTGAATTCTGAACCTTATTCTTCTCGCTATTATCCATTTTCCGTCTTTTCCTTATCTTTTATATGCTTTTGGAAAAACGCCGTTTTCCATTATTTCTTTCATTTCTTCGCTGTATTCGCGGTGATCCTTCGAGTTATATATGATGAGCGGCGGGGTGAGCATCATTCCGCTCTTTCCGCCCTTTTTCGCCTCGATAAGCACCATTGACGATTCGGAGGAGGTGTCCGCGTGTACGAAAGTGACTCTTTTGGGTTCAAGCATCGCTTCGCGCATCGCGACTATAAGTTCGGTCAGCCTGTCGGGGCGATAGACCGCGTAAAACGATCCGCCGAATTTAAGCAGTCTCTTTGCCGCGTGGCAGAAATCCTTTATATCGCCGTTTATCTCGTGCCTTGCGATAGATTTCGCATCGTTTTCATTATTAAGTCCGCCGTCCTTTTTCATATACGGGGGATTTGTGAAAACTATATCCGCACTCTCCGTGCTCGAAAGCTCGCGAATATCCTTGTGAATTGCCGAAAGCCTGTCAGAGAGGGAATTGTATTCCGCGTTCCTTTTGATAAGGTCGCAGTATTCCTCTTGCACCTCGTAGGCGGTGATGATCTTTACTTTATCACGCGCAAGAAGAAGCATTGAGATTATACCGCTTCCTCCGCCAAGCTCAATACCGACGCCGTATTTTCCGAATATATATCCTGCAAGCAATAGCGCATCCGTTCCAAAGGTGAGTCCGTCGGGCTTTTGTATAAGCGAGAGCTTGTCGTTAACCTCGTCAATTCGTTCGTTTTCGTGTATCAGCATAATATATCCTGTAATCTATATGTTATGTCAATTATTTTGATGAAATAAAAAGCGGAGTGTTGAAGCTCCGCTTTTTAATATGTTATTTTGGAATTACTCCTCAACAGGTGCTCCAACGGGGCAGGACTCTGCGCAGTTTCCGCAGCTGATGCACTCGTCAGCGTTGATAACGTAGATATCGCCTTCGGAAATGCAGGATACGGGGCATTCGGATGCGCAAGCGCCGCAAGCGATGCAATCTTCAGTAATCTTGTATGCCATTATGATTTACCTCCATTTTAATAATGATTAATTATATTTTATCATATAATCCGAAAAAATCAAGAGGATTTTTAAAAAAATCTATAATTGGAAAAAATTAGTCCTCTAATTCCTCTTTTTCGTCGTCCTTCTGATCGTTTTTGGCAGGAGTTTTAAGAACCTTAACGTCGCGGCATTTAAAGAGCTTAACGGTGTCCTTTTCTCCGTCGCCGAGCTTGACCTTTATCTCTCCTGCGAGGGGCTTGGTCTCAACGACCGTACCAACGCCGTCGGGGGTCTTAACGGTTGAATTAACGGGGGGAGTGCGCTTTATCGCTTCCTCATAGGTCTCGTGCTCGTATCTTAAACAGCACATAAGTCTGCCGCAAGCGCCCGATACCTTTGCCGAATTAAGCGAGAAATTCTGCTCCTTTGCCATCTTTATCGATACTTGAACGAAATCGGTGAGGAATCCTGCGCAGCAGAACTTTCTTCCGCAGATTCCAAGTCCGCCCATCATCTTCGCCTCGTCTCTTATTCCGATCTGGCGAAGCTCGATTCTCGTGCGGAAGGTTGCCGCAAGGTCCTTTACAAGCTCGCGGAAGTCAACGCGCGTCTCACAGGTGAAGTAGAAGATGAGCTTTGAGTTATCAAAGGTGTATTCCGCGGCAACGAGGCTCATATCAAGTCCGTGCGTCTGTATCTTCTTTTTGCAAAGGATCGCGGCGTCAAGCTCCGCCTGCTTATTCTTTTCATCCTTTTCAAGATCCTCTTTGGTTGCGGGGCGAATAATTCTCTTAAGTGGGGAGATTATCTCGCTCTCGGGAACGAATTTGTTAGCCGTTTTTACCGTTCCGATCTCAACTCCGCGTGAGGTGTCAACGATGACCTTGTCTCCAACTGCCATCTTGTTTCTTGCGGGGTCGAAATAGTATATCTTTCCTGCTTCTCTGAAGCTAACGCCTATGATTTCCACCTTTTTCGTCGAGGCAGGCGTGGGCTCGGCATTCTTTATTTCATTAAGCTCGGACATTAAAGTCACCGTCCTTTAAATAAGTTTGATCTTTGCGCCAAGGTCCGCGATTATCGCGGCGATGCCAACGTTCTTGTTCGCATCCTCAAGCGCGTTTTTGAATATATCGTATATTGCGAGAAGTCTTTTTACGTTCATCTCAGCCGATGCTTCAATGCAGGCATCTATCGAGGTGTAAAACAAGGGCTGAATATTTCTGTCGAACTTGATAAGCGAGATATCGCGTATCGCGCACATGATCGATTCGACCGCCTCCGTAAATTCGCCCCTCGCCGTTGGAAGCGCGGATATCGCATCGTAAAGCTCGGAGAATTTTGCTCCGGGGCGAAGCGCGGCTATTATCTCAACCGTCGTCTCTCTATCCTTGCCGTTTTGCTTTGAATCGGCAGTTGAAAGAAGCTCTATTGCTCTTCCGATTCTTCCGTCCGCACTCATAAGAAGCGAGCGGAGCTCGTCGGGTGAGGTTTTTGAATAAAGCCTTGCTCTGTCGTTTATCTGAACGAGCCTTTTTTCAATCTCGTCCGTGTCAAAGCGCTCCATGCTTATCGCTTGCGCGCGGCTCTTGATAGTCGTTAGGATCTTGTCCGCCGATTCCGCAAGAAGAAGGATTATAACGTTCGCGGGCGGCTCTTCAAGAACCGTAAGAAGCGCGTTTTGCGCGTTTGGAGTCAGCTTTTCAGCCTCGTCGATAACATAGATCTTATATCCCGATTCAACGGGGGAAAGGAACATATCCTCTCTGAAAAGGAGCACCTCGTCAACTCCGATGGTGGCTTTTCCATCCGCTCTTTTTAGGTGGGATATGTCGGTGTAATTACCCTCTCTTATTCGGCGGCAGGTGTTGCACTCACCGCAGGGAAGCGGCGACGATGCGTCGTTTTTTCCCTCCTCACAGTTAAGCGCCATTGCAATGGCAGTTGCAAGCGTGCGCTTGCCCGACCCGCTCGGACCAACTATGAGAAATGCGTGCGGAAGCGTACGATTGTCTATCGATGCGCCAAGTCGGCGCTTGACCGCATCGTTACCGTAAAGGTCGGGGAAATATACTCTTGACGCGCTCATAACCGACGACTTCCTTTCTTAGCTTCCATAAGCCTTCACTGGTAAAAATAATTACCCGCATATTATTATATCAACAAAATTAATCTTTGTCAATGGTAAATAATTTTATGATTTATAATCTTTTTAAATCTTTTGCTTGACAAAATTTGAAATTAATGTTAAAGTTATTTTGAAGTAATATGCGCACCCTGCGCCAAAAAACATTTTCAGGCTCGTTTTACGGGCGGACGGGAGTTTTTATGAGGTTAAAATTTTGTGGCTTGACCGATGAGATGCGCGGAATCGAGATTCTCGCCGATGAGATCGGAATCAATGTCGTTTCCGAGTCGGAGGATATTACCGTAAGCGTTGAGTGCATCGGTGATAGTGCCGTTTCGGTATCTCTTAACGGAAAGTCGGCGGATATAAAATACGGCGGCGGTAAGTCGAAATTATATAGAGGTATCGCGATCCTTGCAAGCTGGCTTCGCGAGGGAAGAACTGCGGGCAAAATATCCGAAAAGCCTATCTTCTCGCTTGACGGCTCTATGGTCGATATGTCGCGCAACGCCGTTATGAATGTAAAAACGGTTAAATTTATGCTTCGCAAAATGGCTCTTATGGGAATGAACGCGTTTATGCTTTATACCGAGGATACCTACGAAATCGAGGGCAGAGCATATTTCGGTTATATGCGAGGCAGATATACTAAGGAGGAGATCCGCGAGCTTGATGCCTACGCAATAAGCCTCGGAATCGAGCTTATCCCCTGCATTCAGGTGCTCGGTCACCTCGCAACCCACCTCCGCTGGACACAGGCGGTATCCTACCGCGACACGATAAACGCTCTTCTTGTCGGTGCGGATGAAACCTACACCCTTATTGACGATATGTTCAGAACTATCGCAGAGTGCTTCACCTCTAGAAGACTTCATATGGGTATGGACGAAACGCACGATCTCGGCACTGGCGCATATCTTGATAAGAACGGCTACTCTCCGAGAGAGACCGTTTACCTCGACCATCTTTCAAAGGTTGTACAGATCGCTCATAAATACGGCTTTAAGCCTATGATGTGGTCGGATATGTTCTACGAGCTTTCGGCTAAGGACGGTATGCGCGCGTATAACCCCGCAATCGAGATCACCGAGGAATCAATAAAGAGAGTTCCGAAGGGCGTTCAGCAGGTTTATTGGGATTATTATCACGACGACGTTGATTATTATATGCAGAATATCGAAAAGCATAAGCTCCTCGGAGAGAACACGATGTTCGCAGGTGGTATATGGTGCTGGGGCGGACACTGCCCGCAGTTCAGACGCTCGCTTTGGTATACCAAGCCTGCTCTCGAGGCTTGTAAAAAGGGCGGTATCAAGGAGATAATAGCTACCGTATGGCATAACGGCTCGGAGTGCAGCCTCGTTCTTTCGGTAGCGGCTCTCGCTTGGTATGCGGCATACGATTATTCGGGCGAATTTGATATCGACCTTATAAAAAGAACCTTTGCTCTTGCTTGTCCCGATGCAAGCTATGACGATTTTATGGCGACCGATATCCCCGAGTTTCCACACGGAGGAAAAGAGGGACTCACCCGTGCGATCCTCTATAACGACCCCCTCGTAGGTCTTATCGACGCGCACCTCACCCGCTATAATATGAAAGAGTATTACGAGAATGCAAGCGCGCGCTTAAAGGATGCAGGACGGGATCTTGCCGTATTTAAGTACGCATTTGAGGTCGTATATAAGCTCTCCGTCCTTCTTGAAAACAAAGCGGACTACGGTATAAGATTAAAGGCGGCGTACGACAGAGGCGACAGAGAAGCGCTTAAGCTTCTTGCCGACGAATGCGATGCTATTATACCGAAGATAAGAGACCTCAGAGATGCTCACAGAAAGGCTTGGCTTGAGCATAACAAGCCGTTCGGCTGGGAGGTGCACGATATTCGCTTCGGCGGACTCGTAATGAGATTCGAAACCGCGAAGATGCGAATCACCGATTATCTTCTCGGAAACATCGATAAAATCGAGGAGCTCGAAGCCGAAAGATATCCATTTATCGGAAGCGCGGATAACGCTGACAATAACTGGCGCGGATATCCGGGAATCGCATCGGTATCGAGATTTGATTAATTTAAAAAAATTATAGCGGGATATTGTAAATTCCGTAAAAATGTGGTAAAATATTATGTCAGGGACTCATTTGTCCCGTTTTGGAGTATGGATTAATCATTTTAACCATCCAAAGCCGCCTCTGGCGGTAAGGACTCCACGGAAAGGAAATAACTATGGAAAAATTTTATCTCACAACCGCGATCGCATACGCATCGCGCAAGCCCCACTTCGGAAATACTTATGAAATCATAATGGCTGATGCTTTTGCACGCTTCCAGCGCAGAATGGGCAAGGACGTTTTCCTTTGCACAGGTACTGACGAGCACGGTCAGAAGATCGAAAACCTTGCAAACGAGGCAGACGTTACCCCAAAGCAGTACGTTGACGGCGTAGCCGCTGAGATCAAGGGTATCTGGGATCTTATGAACACGAGCTACGATTACTTCATCCGCACCACCGACGATTATCACGAGGCGGCTGTCGCTAAGATTTTCAAGAAGTTCTACGATAAGGGCGATATATATAAGGGCTATTACGAGGGCTGGTATTGCACCCCCTGTGAATCCTTCTTCACCGAAACTCAGGTGACCGAGGGCAAGTGCCCCGATTGCGGACGCCCCGTTTCACAGGCGCGTGAAGAGGCTTACTTCTTCAAGATGTCCAAGTATGTTGATAGACTTATGAAGCATATCGAGGATAATCCCGAGTTCATCGAGCCCGAAAGCCGCAAAAAGGAAATGGTAAACAACTTCCTTAAGGCAGGTCTTCAGGATCTCTGCGTTTCAAGAACCTCGTTCAAGTGGGGTATCCCCGTTGACTTCGATCCCAAGCACGTAGTTTACGTATGGCTCGACGCTCTCACTAACTATATCACCGCCCTCGGCTACGATCCCGATAAGTCGTACGAGGAGCAGAGCGAGCATTTCAAGAAGTATTGGCCCTGCGACGTGCACATCATCGGAAAGGATATCCTCCGCTTCCACACCATCTATTGGCCCATCTTCCTTATGGCTCTTGAGCTTCCTCTTCCGAAAAAGGTATTCGGTCACCCATGGTTCAACTTCGGCAACGATAAGATGAGTAAGTCAAAGGGTAACGTCGTATTCGCAGACGAGCTCAGCGAGGTATTCGGTGTTGACGGCGTGCGTTACTACGCTCTTTCCGAGATGCCCTATAACTCCGACGGCTCTATAACCTACGAGAGCGTTATTTCAAGATATAATAATGACCTTGCAAACAACCTCGGTAACCTCGTCAGCCGTACTCACGCGATGACGAAGAAGTATTTCGACGGCATCGTTCCCGCACCCGACAAGACCGACGCGATTGACGACGAGCTTAAGGCGGCAGTTAAGGAGGGAATCGAATCCTCCGTTAAGCTTATGGATTCCTATCACGTGGCTGACTCTCTTGATGCGATATTCACTATGCTTCGCCGCGCGAATAAGTATATTGACGAAACTATGCCTTGGGCACTCGCTAAAAATGAGAACGACCGTCCGAGACTCGCAACCGTAATTTATAATCTTCTCGAAGTAATAAGAGTGGGCGCAGTTCTTCTTTCGCCCTATATCCCCGCAACTGCTGATGCGATATTCTCCCAGCTTGCAACCGATAAGACCGAGTTTGCTACCGTATCCGAGTTTGGCGCTCTTGAAGCAGGCAAGCCCCTTGGCGAAGCATTCACTCTCTTTGCAAGAATTGATGAGAAGGCATTCCTCGCAGAAATGGAGGCAAAGCGCCTCGCCGCTGAGGCAGCCGCCGCTCCCATTCCCGAGCCCGAGCACGAGGCTGAGATCGGAATCGAATCCTTTGGCGCAGTCGAACTTCGCGTTGCGGAGATCCTTGAATGCGAGCCCATTCCGAAGGCGAAGAAGCTTCTTAAGCTCCAGGTTGACCTCGGTTATGAGAAGCGCCAGGTAGTTTCCGGAATCGCTAAGTATTATAAGCCCGAGGAGCTTATCGGCAAAAAGGTCATCCTCGTTACCAACCTTAAGCCCGCGAAGCTTTGCGGAGTTGATAGCTACGGAATGCTTCTCGCATCGGGCGAAGAGGACGTTAAGGTAGTATTCATCGATAAGTCCGTCAAGAACGGAGAAAGAGTTCATTGATGAAATATTTTGATTCACACGCTCACTATTACGACGAGCGCTTTGAATCCGAATGCAACGAGGGTGTCGATTCATTGATCGACACCCTGCTTTCGTCAAGCGTCTCGGGAATAATAAACGTCGGCACGTCACCCGAAACCTGCCGTCTTGCGATCGCGCAGGCAAAAAAATACGAGAATATGCATACCGTCCTCGGCATCCATCCCGGCGACTGCCAGTATCTTTCCGAAACTCTTGATGAGGCGCTTTCGGATATCGAGTCACTTATCAAGGATAAGAATAATAAGTGCGTAGCCCTCGGCGAAATAGGACTTGATTATCACTATCCCGAAACGGATAAGGAAAAACAGATGCGTTATTTCAAAGCGCAGATGAAGCTTGCAGAAAGTCTCTCGCTCCCCGTTGTTATACACGATAGGGAAGCGCACGGCGACGTTATGGACGTCGTGCGAGAATTTCCGCGCGTGAGAGGAGTATTTCACTCCTATTCGGGCTCGCCCGAAATGGCGGCGGAGCTCGTAAAGAGGGGATATATGATATCATTCTCAGGCACTCTCACCTTTACAAACGCCCGCAAGGTGCGTGAGGTCGCCTCGGTGCTTAAGCCCGAAAACGTGCTTATCGAAACCGATTGCCCGTATCTCGCACCCCATCCCCATAGGGGCAAGCTCAATCATTCGGGTTATCTTGAATATACCAATCGCACCCTCTCCGAGATATTCGGAGTAAGTGAAGAGGAGTGCGCGCTTATAACGGAAAGCAATGCAAGGAGGTTCTTCGGATTATGAAAAAGGCAATGACGATAACCTATGAGGTTGACGGCGGTCTTTACGTAAACGTGACCAACCGTTGCTCCAACCGTTGTAGCTTTTGTATAAGAAATAATGACGACGGCGCGTATGGCTCAGAGTCACTTTGGCTTGAACGCGAGCCCACGGTTGAAGAGATTCTTGAAAGCATTTTTGCAAGGGATCTTTCAAAATATAAGGAGCTCGTTTTCTGTGGCTACGGTGAGCCGTCTTATCGCCTTGAAGACGTGCGCTCGGTCGCCCTCGAGACCAAAAGACGCGCACCTCATCTTAAGATAAGGATCAACACAAACGGTCAATCCGACCTCATTTTCGGCAGAAACACCGCCCCCGATTACAAGGACGCCTTTGATTCTGTATCGATCAGCCTTAACGCCTCAAACAGCGCGAGATATGCCGAGATATGCCACCCCGTGTTTAATTGCGATGTCCTTTCGGCAATTATTGAATTTGCAAAGAATGTAAATAAATATGTGCAAACTGTACAATTCTCGATTGTGAGACAGTTCCTTGGTGAAGAAGAGATCAAGGAATGCGAAAAGATTTCAAAAACCTCATCGATCCCCCTCAGAATAAGAGAGTATATATCGAATTAAAGCTCTGTTTTCGGGTGGTTGAACATAACCTCAAACATCATTAGGTATTCGATGGGGATTCTTCCGATATCAAAGCTTATTCCCATAAAGCCAAGCCAAGACACAAGCTCTAGCTTGGCTTTTATATTTTTCATAGACTCGTATGCAACTCGCACCTCGTTCTTTTTTGCGCCGAGATATCTTGTGTAAGAGAATGATGAGAGGAGCGTGTTTTCATCGTTTGTAATTTCTTTTCTCGCAGAGTAAGCGATGCTCTCGGCTTCCTCCTTCGTTATCTCCTCGTCATCCATATAAGCCGATGACGATATATCTATATACGCCTTGTACGCCTCGTTTTCCTCTGCGTAATCCGTCATGAACGCCCGCTCTCCCTCCGCAAAGCTTGGGGCGGGATCGAGGTGTGCCTTTTCGTAGAATAATATTGCGCCATCCGTCGCATCGCGCAGATGCACCATGTCGTTGCAGTCAATTTCGGTGTAGATTATAAGGTTGTTTTCCATCGCCCGTCTCTTGAGGCGTATCAAAAATTCTTCGAGCGCACCGTGGTTAGCTTTCGCCGCGTTATGAGCCACGAGCGTTATTCCGTCGTAACCGCCGTTTAGCGCCTCCGAAATTAGCCTCTCCCCATATTCCTCGGGGAAATCCGTGCCCTCGTCGTAAACGCGCAAAAGGGTTATTTTACCCTGCTTTTTTGCAGATTCTCTTGCCTCACCGTCGTCAAACAGCTTCTTTATTCCCGTGCCGCATCTCTTAGCCGATGATAGCGTGAGGTGCGTGAGATACGGAAGCGCAAGCGAAAGCCTCTCCATCGGCGTTGATTTGTAAAAATAGCCGTTTGCCATCGCAACGCCGTATTTTTTTGCATCGTGCTTAATCGAGAGTATTTGCCCCGGGTATATCTTGTCACCGCCGTATAAATATGGGTTGTATGCCCTGAGAGTCTCTTTCGTCGTCGAAAATCTTTCCGCGATTCTTTCAAGCTCGTCTCTTCCTCTTACCGTATAGGTGCGAGTCGGCGTGATTATAAGAAGCTCCTTTCCCACAGGGAGCGCATCGGGGTTCTTAAGCTCGTTATTTTCGATTATCTTCTGCGGGGAGGTGGAGTATTTCCGTGCAATATTGAATATACTCTCACCCGACTTAACGGTATGTATTATCATATAATACCATCCTTTCAAACTTTTCATTATTTATTGATATTCTATTCTCGCTTTGTATTATTTGCCACAAATTTGCAAATAATTTTTAAAAAAGGAGAATATTATGCCGCAAATAGCTAAAATTACCGCGCGTGAGATACTTGATTCGCGCGGAAATCCCACCGTTGAATCGGAGGTGACCCTTACAGACGGCTCTGTCGGAGTCGGACAAGTACCGTCGGGCGCATCAACGGGTATAAACGAAGCCGCAGAAAAGCGCGATAAAGACGATCCCCGATATCACAGAATGGGTGTCGAGGGTGCGGTCGCATCGGTCAACGAAATGATCTTTCCCGCCCTCGTTGGTATGGATGCCCACGACCTCGATGAAGCCGACTCTGTTATGATAGCACTTGACGGGGCGTATAATAAGTCGAATCTCGGAGCAAATGCAATTCTTTCTGTATCGATCGCACTGGCAAAGGCGGGTGCTGTGTCACTCGGTGTTTCGCTTTATCGTTATCTCGGCGGTTTCCTTGTGAAAAAAATGCCCGTGCCGATGATGAATATCTTAAACGGCGGTGCGCACGCAGGCAATAATATTGATATTCAGGAGTTCATGATCATTCCCATCGGAGCGGGGAGCTTTACTGACGGTGTGCGTATCTCGTCGGAAATATATCACACCTTAAGAAATCTTTTAAAGGTAAAGGGACTTTCAACCTCGGTGGGCGATGAGGGCGGCTTCGCTCCAAGTCTTAACGATGAGCGTGAGGCAATAGAGATTATAATCGAAGCGATCGAAAAATCGGGCTACTCGGCAGGGCGCGAGGTTGTGCTCGGACTTGATATTGCGTCATCCGAGTGGCTGACAGACGGCGGTTATTCTCTCCCGAAGGCAAAAAGAAAAATGACCTCCGACGAGCTTATCGAGCTTGTCGAATCCCTCGTCAATAGCTATCCGATCCTAAGCGTTGAGGACGCCGTTGGAGAAACCGACTTCTTCGGATGGAAGCGCCTCACCGAGCGCCTTTCGGAAAAATGCATCCTCGTCGGAGACGATCTGTTCGTCACAGATCCCGAGAGAGTCCGTAATGGAATTGCGGAGGGTATGGCGAACGCCGTCCTTATCAAGCCGAATCAGGTGGGAACCGTCACCGAAACGGCAGATGCCGTAAGGGCGGCAAGCCTCGGCGGATATAAAACGATAATGTCGCACCGAAGCGGAGACACCGAGGACACTTTCATTGCCGACCTTGCGGTTGCACTATCCTGCGACTTTATAAAATGCGGCGCACCGACCCGCTCGGAGCGTACGGCAAAATATAATCGGCTGATGAAGATCGAATCAGAGCTTTTTTCTTCAAATTACGGCTAAAGTGGGGAATAAATCTCTTAAATATCTGATTTATCGCGTTTAAATTCTCACAATTTTCAAAATCTACACATAAAAGTGTGGACGATTCCCTTAAATACAAAAAAGCCTTTTCGCAAGGAAAAGGCTTTTTTGTATTGCTTTATTTGGTTTTCCAATCGAGAACTTCCCAATCGGACGGAGCATCGCCAAGGTCGATAACGTCCATAAGCTCGCCGCCCGCAAGTGCGGATTTGTGCGCCGTGAGTCCGGGAATATTCCATCTCGCAACCTCCCAAATGTTACAAGGGGAGAGCTTGCCGGTCGCATAAGCACGGCAGAAATCGTCGATAAGGAAGTGATGAGTTCCGTTGTGACCGTTGTGGATTCCCTCAAATTCCTTCGGGAGTCTCTCGGTCGGCTGAACGGGAGAGGTAAGTCTGAATCCGAAGCCGTCTGCAATCTGCTGGATAGCCTCGTCGTAATTTTCGTTTATCATTTCGGTGGCTTCCTTGGGCATAAGCTTGTCGGTAACGTCAGTCATAGTAACGCTTGTGGGATCATCCTCGCGGAATTTTGCAAGGTGATGCTTCGCAACCGAAAATTCGTATGCGCCGTCAGTGCCGTAATACTGCGAAATATAGGTTTCGGGTGCGCGCCAACCAACGCATCTGTTCTCGCTGATTCTTGCAACACCGCCGTTTGAAAGCTGAAGAAGCATCGTCGTGTTGGAGAACGGGTTGTTGTAAAGGTTCTGTCCGTCAGTGCCGTAAATATCGGTTCTCGGGCTTCCTGCAAATCCGAGCGCGGAAACCTTCTTCGCATAAACACCCGGCATAGTGCTGAGGATCATTGCAGTTGAGTGGGTGGGGTAGTACATAGGGGGGATTCCCGCGAACTTCTTCCAGTCCTCTCCGCCGGAGCTTCTGAAGCTGTTTTCCATATTTCTTATATCGTGGTTGTAGTGCGCTTCGCCGTAAGCAAATTCACCGAAAGTGCCCTTTGCATATTCCTCGCGGCAGAAGATCGCGGGTGCTCTGTAAAATCCGGTCTCTCCCATAGAGTAGGTGAGTCTCGTCTCTCTTACGAGTCTTTCGATCTCCTTAATCTCCTCGATGTCGATCGAGCAGGGAACTGAGCTATAAACGTGCTTTCCCGCCTTAAGTGCCTTGATCGCCATACCGCCGTGGAGGTATCTCTGCGTGAATATCGCAATGGAGTTTACCTCGCTTGAAGCAAGTGCCTCTTCAAAGCTACCGATTATATCAACTCCGAACTGCTCGGAATAAGCCTTTGCTCTCTCGGGGATAAGGTCGCAAACGTAAACCTTTTTAACCTCGGGATGTGCCTTGAAGAGCGGAACGAAGTTCTTTGCAAATCTTCCGCATCCGATCACCGCAATAACTATTTTATCCTTTTTCATGCCTTAAACCTCTTTCTTAAATATCATATAACCGTCAATACCCTCAAACACGTATTGACCGCTTCTTTTAACGAGCATCGTTGCCTCGTCACCCGTGAATGCTATATGTATCGCAAGACAGCCAAAGAAGGTGTCCGTTACCTGTAAGAGAATTGCAAAGGTGTCCTTATCGACCCATCCTGCGGAGCTGTTCGCATCATACGTGCCCTCCTCGTAAACGCCCATCATATCGGCGCGCGCACGAGTGCCAAAGGAGAATTTCGTCTCCTTGTTTTTAAGAATTCCGAATTCAAGCGTAAGCTCTTTTCCATCCATTCCTATGTTAAGAGAATCCTTGTTAAGAGTGAATGAATCGAAGGGAAGGTGACCCTTCACCTTGTTATACTTAGCTCCGATAACCTCACCCGAGATCCTTGAATCAGCCTCTCCGTATTGCGCAACGAGCTCGCGCGATGAAAGGTATTCCGTAAGTGCCAAAGAAGACTTTTTATTCTTTCTAAGCGGTTTGTTTGCGACTTTAGGGAGAAAGTGCTTGTAATACTCGTGGAAGAGCACGTGTCTCTCCGTTTTTTCCGCCTGGTTATCCGATGTTATAACGAAGCAAATATCGTTCTTCATATCGCATATCGCAAGCTGATCGCCCATGCCCGTAAGGGTGAATCCGTCGGGATGCGTTTTCCATATAAGATATCCGTATCCCTGCGTGCTATAAAGGCTATGCGTGCCCGTAAAATCGTTGTGCGAAAGCTTCTTTATCGCATCCTCCATAAAGGTGCGGTCGATATACTGCTTTCCGCCCCATTCGCCGCCTCTCATTATAAAGCGCGCGAATATGAGAAGATCCTTTGCCGTGCACATAACGCCCGAGTCGCCTATGGCGTAGCCGCCCGGCTCGCGCAAAACGTAGCTCTCCTTTGAAAATCCGAGATCGTAAAGGCAGTTTTCCTTAAGATATTCAAGGAAGGTCTTTCCCGTGAGCTTTTCAATAATGCATCCAAGCAGGAATGAGCCGATACTGTCGTACTTATAGAGTCCGCCCGGTACTTTATCGCTCGTTTGCGTGTAGTACGCCTTAACTCTGTCGTCGAATTTGCCCCACCAGTTAACGCCCGTTCCAATGTTTGAGCGCATCATAAGCATATCCCTGATAGTGCATTTTCCGTAATACTCGTCAAAGTTTTCGTTCTTGTATTCGGGGAGGTAGTCGGTAATTACGTCATCGAGCTTAAAGAGTCCGTTCGTGATAGCAAGCCCTGTCGCAATACCCGTAAAGCTCTTTGAAACGGAGTACATTCTGTGAAGAAAGTCCTTGTTAAAGGGCTTGTAATGGCACTCTGCGAATATATTCTCGCCCTTTGCCATAATTATCGAGTGCGTGTGCATCCTGCGCTCGTCAAGAGTTTTTATAAAATCAAGAACGAGCTCGGATGAAACTCCCGCCTCTTCGGGAGTTATATAGCTGAAGATGTCCATATCATCACTCATCCTTCGTAAAATCCCATTCTTTTTCGCGCTTTAAGGTCTCGTACTGCTTCGTTGAGAGCTTCCAATCCTCGCCCTCTCTGAATTTAGTCTTAAAGCTCTTTTTAAGAACGCCCTTTTCCTCAAGGTGGATGTAGCAGGCCCTGTCACACGCTCTTCCGCAAATCGATGTGCGGTAGAAATGCTTTGACGGAGGATAGAAATAGGTCGCGCGAAGAATGTCCTGCGCCTCTTCAACCGAGAACTCGGCAACTCCGTTTATGATATCGAGTCTGTTATCGAATCCGATATACGCCTCAGGGGGCATAAAGGGGTTCTTCGAGCCGTTTGCACCGTTGTAATATACCGCGCATCTCCAGGTGTCAACAGTGCCGTCCTCTCCGATAGCACCGCCGTGGCACGCCTTGATGCACTCGCCGCAATTATCGCAGAGCGAGGGCTCTTCAAGCTCGGTCTGTTCTATCACAGCATCCGTAAGGATGAAGCAGTAGCGGATAAACGGACCGTACTCGTTATTTATAATAGTATTTTTGATGCTTCTTTCACCGAGTCCGCATTTTACAGCGCAGTCAATAAAATCGATCTGATGCTCTGCAGTAACGCCGTGTCTTACGAACTCAAAGTCAACCTCGGGGTTTGTGCCCTCGGTCTCGTTCATAATAAGCTGGTTTCTTCTCTGCGGAATTGCGAGGAAGCCCTCTTCCTCGATGAGGTTTGAAACGTTTATAAGCGCGAGGGGCATAACCGTTTCCTCAAGGTTTTCAATGCCCATCGTGGTGTACTGATAATAGGTCGTGCCCTCTTCAACTGTGCGGTACGCTCCGCGAAGCACTCTGAAGCCGAGACCGATAACGGTCTTAACGCTCGGCATTATATCGAAGATCGCATCGCCCTTATCAAATCTTTCGATCGAAGCAAATCCAACTACGTCTGCATCGTATCTTTTTGCAAGCTCAATTATCTTCTGCTTCATATCTTATTCTCCTTTTTAAGATGCTCGTAGCAAACCGTCTCGCATCCCTTTGCGCAAAGGCAGGGAACGTAGCCAAAATGCGTGTTCGGGAGGAAATCAAGGCTCGGATACAAAGCCGTTGCCGATTCCTTGTCGAATCTCTTCTCACCGTTAAGTATAGCCTCTCTCTCGGGGTGTTCCTTAAGGAAATCGTCGGTCATAAACGGGTTGGATTTATGCGCACCTCTGTAATAAACACTGCATTGCCAGCTATCAGGGCCGTTTTCGTCAATGGCTTTACCCGGGCAGGCATCAAGGCACTTGCCGCATCCGTCGCAAAGGCTCTCGCCAAACGGCTCGTCAAATTCAAGCGGCATATCCGTTATAATGAAAACGAAACGCATAAAAGTTCCGTATTTCGGGGTTATGATCTTGCCGTGCATACCAACCTTGCCGAGTCCGCAAACCTCTGCGGCGCGGTTAAAGTCTATAAGAACCTCGGGCGCGGGCTTGCCCTCTTCAACGGGGCAGGAATGCACGAGCTCGTAAACCTGTGAAACCTCGGGATTCATCGTCTTGTCGCCCTTAAGCTTAAGACCCGGAACGGTTCTTTGAAGGCAGGCATCGTATCCCGCGTTTTCAATAACGTTACCTATTCTGAAAAGGAATATTTCGGAGAAGGATTCGTCAATATACTTAACTCCGAGATTAACGTAGTTATAATATTGGCTCTTGTCCTTCATCGCGGCGTAAAGACCGCGCGGAACTTTAATTCCGAATCCGATTATGCTCTTTGCTTTCGGGAGAATAGAGAAAGGGTTTCTCTCCGCGGGCTCGTCTCTCATAAGCTCAACGTTTCCGACGCCGCATATAGTCGCGCCGAACTTTTTCGCAAGCTCTTTTATGTATTCACTCGTCATTTCATTCACCTCATCTGTCAAGCTTCCAAGCTTTTTTCGTGCGGAGCGGCTCTTTGAAGCGGCCTTCCATACATCCGCCCTTCTTTTCAAGCATACTTACGCAAGCGCGTATGCAACCGCCGCACTTAGCCATATTGTAGCCGACCCAGCTCGGGAAATATTTCTGAAGTGCAAGATAAACGTTTGTAACCGTCTGCTCGTTTGCGTTAGTACCCGGTTTTTCAAGCACGTCAAGAAGTCCGTCCTCGTTCTTGTCGAATACCTCTTTGGGAACGAACGGGTTGAAGTATCTGCCCGCGTGGGTGTAGAACGCGTAGCACTTCCACATATCGATATCTCCCCACTCGCAGATCTTTCCTGCAAGGTTGACCGTCTTTTTCATCTCCGAATTGATCGGGGGAATGCATCCGCCGGGGCACTCTCTAACGCACGCGCCGCACTTTCTGCAAAGCGGCTCGCCGGAGTACATCTCGTCGTATTCAAGCTCCGCGTCGGTGAAGATGAACGCAACTCGCTGAAGCGGTCCGAATTCGGGGGTAAGAAGCATTTTCGACCAACCTATCTCTCCAAGACCGCAGGCAACCGCCGCGAGTCTGAACTGGAACTGAAGATCCGGGGGAACTTTATCCTCCGAAACCTCACGGGTGAACTGAACGCTTCTGTGGTGCGCGGTCTTAGTTCTTGCGCGCTTACTCGCCTCGATCTGCTCCTCGGGGGAGATCGTGTTTCCGGGGCTTCCGTCCATATCCGAAACGATACCTCTCGCACCTGTGTTTCTGTAAACGACGGCTTCATAGCCCTCGTCCTCAATAACTCTTCCTACGTGGTGAAGAACTGCGGGGGCGTATATCTCGTTGATACCGCCGTAAGCCATAGAGGGATACTGATAGAACTGCGTACCCTCCTCAATTCCTCTCTGAACGCCCCTCGGAATTCTGAACGCAAATCCGATAACGCTCTTCGCGTTCGGGAAAAGGTATCTGGGATCCATTTCCTTGGGCGCACCCTCAAAGCGTGACATAGGCGCGATGCCGCATTTATCTGCTCCCGCCTCGTATGCCGCTTTCTTGATCATTTCACTGGTCAGCATATAAACCTCCAAAAAATGCTTAAATTTTATCCTCTGTATTGACTATATCATAAATTGATGATATAATCTATAATAAAACCATCAAAAAATATAACAAATCAAACTTGGAGTGAAAAATGGAACTTTATAAGCTCACCCCGCATATAAGGCACGCGCGCCGTCATATAGCAAAGATATTCACGCGCAGGGAGGTAACAATATGCTACGATGCCCGCCTCTTCTATTTTGAAAAGGTTGAGGGCTTCATCACGGCAAACGGAGCAAAATATAACGTATCAAATAAAACCGCGCTCTATCTTCCGCCCCTTACGAGATATACCTTTAATCTCAAATTTTCGCAAAACTCGGAGATAACCGTTTTCAACTTTGACCTGACGGATAAATACAGTCATATAAGGCAGTCGTTCGGCACGCCGACGGTCACCGAGTTCGATCCATCGTTAGCGCCGATCTATCCCGTTCCGTCCGAGTTTTCAAGCCCCCTTTCAATAAAGTCAAAGAAGATCGCGCCGCTTATCAGCTCATCTCTCGAAAGCTTTACTCGCGCAGGCGGCGTATATCTTGACCGCGCATCCGCATACCTTAAGCTCGTTTTGCTGGAGCTTATTGATTCAACCGAGCTTTCGTATTCCAAGCTCTGCACCTCTGTTATGGAATACGTTTCGCTTCATTATAACGACCCGCAGATGACGAACGCCTCGGTCGCCGAGGCTATGAATTATCATCCGTATTATATAAATAGGGTAGTGAAAAGCGAGCTTGGATGTCCACTCCGCGCCTATATCATCGACTATCGTCTTGAACGCGCAAAGGAGCTTCTTTTGTCGCTTGACGATAACGTTTCCGAAATCGCCCTTAAATCGGGCTTCTCCTCCTCGTCCTATTTCGTGAAGCTTTTTAAGGAAAAGGAGTCCGTAACTCCCCTTGAATACAGAAAGAAAAACGCTTCCTTGCAACTTTAATCGATACTCCATATATATTTATCTATTTTCGGGTTGACAATAATTCCACCATAAATTATAATAAGGCTAACAGATTTTTTAAGGAGACCGTATATGAAAAAATACAAGCCTGAAACCTTTGGAGTGATGCTTGATCTTTCGCGTAATGCCGTGATGAGCATCGATTCATTTAAAAAGTATCTTGAATATCTCAAAAAAATGGGATATAACTGTGTTTATTTCTATAACGAGGATGCCTACGAGGTAGACGGCGAGCCCTACTTCGGCTATCTTCGCGGAAGATATACTAAGGCAGAGATGAAGGAGCTCGACGAGTACGCATACTCCCTCGGAATAGAGATCATCCCCTGCATACAGACTCTCGCGCATCTTGAATCATATCTTCGTTGGGAGGACAGAATTAAGGACGTAACCAATGTTCTTATGATAGACGAGCCCCGCACCTACGAGTTTATCGATAATCTTATCCGCACGGTGAGCGAATGCTTCCGCACTCGCAGAATACATATCGGTATGGATGAGGCGTGGATGCTCGGAAGAGGCAACCATCAGAAAAAGTACGGCATCGAGGACGAGATATCGCTTATGAAGCGCCACCTCGAAAAAGTTAACGATATAGTTAAAAAGTACGGATGCCGCTCAATAATCTGGTCGGATATGTTCATTCGCCCCTGGAATGGCGGTGCATATACGAAGATCGTTGACGGTAATGGCGTGCTCGAAGTTCCGAAGAACGTTATCGATAGCGTTCCCGACGGAGTTGAGCTCGTTTATTGGGATTATTACAGTGAAGTGAAACAGCATTATTACGACCAGTTCGCAACCCACGCGCAGTTCGGTAAGGAGCTTTGGTTTGCGGGCGGCGTTTGGGCTTGGCGAAGCTTCGTTCCGAATAACCACTATTCAATACAGACGATGCTCCCCGCGATCGATGCCTGCCGTGAGTTCGGCATCAAGCACGTCGTTATGACGATATGGGGGGATAACGGATGCGAATGCTCGCGTTACGCAACTCTTCCCGCGCTCCACTATATCGCGGAGTATATGAGAGGGAATACCGACGAGGAGAATATCAAGGCAAAATTCAAGCGCATCTTCGGCGCGGATTACGATGCGTTTATGCTCCTTGACGAGCTTGACGTTATAAACCTTTCCTACAATCGCAACGAAAGAGCCTCGCGTAAGGTCCTCTTCCAGGATGTTTTCTCGGGCTTCCTCGATACCGCCGTCAAGGAGGGACACGGAGAGGTGTTCGCATCTCTTGCCGAAAAGTACCGCGAATATGCGAAAAAGTACAGAAAATGGGCGTACCTCTTCGATAATACCGCAAAAATGGCAGATGTTTTCGCTGTTAAATACGAGCTCGGCGTAAAAACGAGAAGAGCCTATAAGGCAGGGGATAAGGAGGAGCTTTTGAGGCTCGCAAACGAGGATTACAAAGTCCTTTCAAAGCGCCTTACGGCATTCCTCAAATCCTTTAGAAAGCAATGGTATCTTGAAAACAAAACCTATGGATTTGACGTTCAGGAAATGCGCGTCGCAAGCGTAAAGGTAAGAATCGATTCCTGCCGCGAACGCCTTCTTGATTACGCTAAGGGTAAGATCGATAAGATAGAAGAGCTTTGCGACGAGCTTATTCCGATCGGCGTTGACAGCGTTTTCTATAAAAAGAGCGACTACGACTTCCTCGCAACCACAAGCACCCTTTGGGGTCATCAATAAAAGGAGAATCAAAATGAAAAAATATAAGCCCGAAACCTTCGGCGTGATGCTTGACCTCTCGCGTAACGCCGTAATGAGCATTGATTCTTTCAAAAAGTATCTTGAATATCTCAAAAAGATGGGATATAACTGCGTTTATTTCTATAACGAGGACGCATACGAGGTCGAAGGGGAAAAGTTCTTCGGCTATCTTCGCGGAAGATATACTAAGGCAGAGATGAAGGAGCTTGACGATTATGCCTACTCCCTCGGAATTGAGATCATCCCCTGCATACAGACTCTCGCGCACCTCGAATCCTACCTCAGATGGGAGGAAAACCTCCGCGACGTTCCGAACGTCCTTATGGTAGACGATCCCCGTACTTACGAGCTTATCGATAACCTCATCCGCACCGTGAGCGAGTGCTTCCGTACACGCAGGATTCACGTCGGAATGGACGAGGCGTGGATGCTTGGAAGGGGAAGACATCAGAAGATATACGGCGCAGAGGATCAGATATCTATTATGCGCCGCCACCTCAATAAGGTAAACGACATCGTTAAAAAGTACGGATGCCACGCGATCGTTTGGTCGGATATGTTTATCTGCCCCTGGAGCGGCGGAGTTTACACCAACCTCGGCGCAAAGGGCGTTGCCGAAGTTCCGAAGGATGCTATCGAAGCAGTTCCCGACGGAGTTGAGCTCGTTTATTGGGATTATTATCACGACACGAAGCAGCATTTCCTCAACCAGTTCGCAACCCACGCGCAGTTCGGTAAAGA
>JAZLEH010000173.1:0-2185 GCA_045615165.1 Eubacteriales bacterium
CAGACTTGAATTTATAGGAAAATATATAGGTGAGAAGGATAAGGACGGCAAGGTCAAGCTTTCTCACATGGGCGGCGGCGATTGGACACGCGCCAAAAACAAGGCGAAATCCGCGGCAAAGGATATCGCAAAGGATCTCATTAACCTGTACGCCGAGCGCCAAAGAAAGCCCGGATTTGCATTCCCTGCCGACTCCGAGCTTGAGGATGAGTTCGCGGCTTCGTTCGATTATGAAGAGACCGAGTCACAGCTCACCGCGATAGAGGAGATCAAGGCTGATATGATGAAGCCCGTTCCGATGAACAGACTCCTTTGCGGAGACGTTGGCTTCGGTAAGACCGAGGTTGCGCTTCGCGCGGCGTTCAAGGCTATAATGGGCGGTAAGCAGGTTGCGATCCTTGTTCCCACGACGATCCTCGCGCTTCAGCATTTGGAGACGGCGAGCGCAAGAATGAGGGGCTATCCCGTAACCGTAGAAATGCTTACCAGATTCCGCACTCCGAAGCAACAGGAGGCGATCCTCAGAAAAACGAAGCGCGGTGAGGTTGATATCCTTATCGGAACGCATAAGCTTCTCTCGAAGAATCTTGAATTTAGGGATCTCGGACTCCTCATAATTGACGAGGAGCAGAGGTTCGGCGTTTCCCAAAAGGAAAAGCTTAAGGAGATGGCAAAGAACGTTGACGTGCTTACCTTAAGCGCGACGCCCATTCCGAGAACGCTTAATATGGCGATGAACGGAATCAGCGATATGTCGATCCTTGACGAAGCACCGGGAGAGAGAAGACCCGTGCAGACTTACGTTCTTGAACACGACGACGGAATTATATTCGATGCGATAGCAAAGGAGCTTTCGCGCGGCGGTCAGACTCTCTACCTTTATAATAAGGTTGAGGATATAGCCTTCGTCGCATCGCGTATTATGCACGCGCTCCCCGAGGCAAGAGTCGCTTATGCCCACGGAAAAATGGATAAGGACGAGATCGAGGATATATGGCAGATGCTTGTTCGCGGAGAGGTGGACGTTCTCGTTTGCACGACAATAATCGAGACGGGCGTTGACCTTCCTAATGCGAACACGCTTATCATAGAAAACGCCGACAGAATGGGATTATCCCAGCTTCATCAGATACGCGGAAGAGTCGGCAGAAGCTCAAGACAGGCGTATGCATACTTCACATACCGACCCGGCAAGGCGCTTTCCGAGATAGCTACGAAAAGGCTGGAAGCTATACGCGAATTTGCCGAATTCGGCGCGGGCTTTAAGGTCGCTCTCCGCGACCTTGAAATAAGAGGCGCGGGCAATCTTCTCGGCGCGGAGCAACACGGATATATCGACAGTGTCGGCTACGATCTTTACGTAAAGCTTCTCTCCGAGGCAGTGCTTGAGGAAAGCGGCAGAGCTGCAAAGGAGCTTCCCGAGGCGGTAGTAGATATAAGAGTTAACGCGAATATCCCCGAAAAGTATATCCGCGTTGATTCGCACAGAATGGAAATGTATAAGAAAATATCCCTCATTATCGATGAGGATGATATGCAGGACGTTCTTGATGAGTTTATCGACAGGTTCGGCGACCCGCCGAAGGAGGTATTACGCCTTCTTCGCATCTCGCTTATTCGCGCGGCGGCGTCAAGAAGCGGAATCAAGCGCGTCGAGCATAAGGACGGATATATTTCATTCGTTACGGATAAGCCCGATCTCTCGATCTGGTCGGAACTCTTCGGCAAATATAAAACGCTCACCTTTAGGGCGGCGGCATCCCCGATCGTCGTCTGCCGAGAGAGAGACGTTGACGCGGCGGTGACGCTTGCGGCGGAAATAATAAGCGATTATTACCGCATAATTAAAGAACAAAATAAAGAGGAAACATAATGCAACAGAATAAAAAAGTAATGGCGAAAAAACCAAAGAAAAATCGTTTTTTGCTAATATTTGTTTGCATCTTCGTATCACTTGCGGTTGTGCTCGGAGCAGTGCTCGGAATAATCTCCGCATTGAAAAATAAAAACGCAATAGTAAGCTACGGTGGTGTAACGATGAATAAGGAGGTCGCCTCCTACTTCGCGACTCGCTATAAGACGAGCTTTATGAGTAAGGTCCCGGGATCTGAGGATTCCCCCGGATTTTGGAACAGCACGGACGAGAGCGGTAAGACATACGGCGAGCTTCTCACTATTGAATGCG
>JAZLEH010000174.1:0-5270 GCA_045615165.1 Eubacteriales bacterium
GACGTTACCTTCATTATTAAGAAGGAGATCGAGAAGGATTTCCGTGAGGTAATGGATCCCCACCTCGCAGGCAAGAATATTAACGTTAAATACGTATTCCAGGAGATCGATAAGCTCCCCGAGGGATATTCCGTTCCCGAAGGACGCCGCAAGCCCTGGGGCACTGCGCACGCGCTCCTTTGCTGTCTTGGAACTGTTGAAGCGCCCTTCGCGGTAATCAACGCAGACGATTACTATGGTGCAAATGCGTTCGTTAAGATCTATGAATTCCTTAAGAACGTTCAGGATGATGAAAAGTATCACTACGCAATGGTCGGCTACCGCATCAAGAATACCGTAACCGAGACCGGAACCGTTTCCCGCGGAGTTTGCCAGTCGGATGAAAACGGAATGCTCACCTCTATCGTTGAGCGTACCAAGATCGGTATCGATAACGGTAAGATCTACTATAACGACGGCGACGAGAACTTCGAGCTTGATCCCGATACTCTCGTTTCAATGAACCTTTGGGGTCTTACTCCCTCCTTCCTTAAGGAGTGCAAGGAGAGATTCCCCGAGTTCCTTGATACCAATATTCCGAAAAATCCCGAAAAGTGCGAATTCCTTCTTCCCACCGTCGTGTCCGATCTCGTTACCGAGGGTAAGGCAGACGTAAAGGTATGGGATAACACCGATAAGTGGTACGGCGTTACCTATAAAGAGGATAAGGAAATGGTCGTTAACGCATTCCGCGAATTTAAGAAGAACGGAACTTATCCCGTAGGATTCTGATAACTAAATAATTTAAAAAGGGCAGAGAATAGATCTCTGTCCTTTTTTATTCGCAAAGAGTTATTTTGCGTCATCCGTGAAAAACTCGTCAAGGAAGAACGCTCTCGTGTACGCCTCTTTTCCGCTTGCGTCGCGGACGGTGAATCTAACGTAACCGTCGTCGTCGCGGATTTGGAAGGATGCGGAGTTAATAAGGCTTCCGTCCTTTGATCTAACCGTCCAAGCGCGGCGGTGCGAGGTGTTGACGGTTATCGTCGCGGCATCGGAGGTTTTTATATATACCTTTCCGTCCTCAAAATAAAGCTCGTTTATCATAGGACCGCCCGATGCGTAAAAATCACCGCGGAAGAGCGCGTCCATTATCTCCTTATATTCAAGCTTTTTTGCCTTGATCATAACGAATCCGCCAAACGAGAAGTTGTCCGAGTTATGGTTATCGTCTGCTCCGACGGCGAATATCCTCTCGCCGTTACGCAAAACGTCGTCGTATTTCTGTGCGTTGTTATCGTTATAACCGTGGAAATTGCACTCGCCGTTGATAAGCTCCATTGCGTGCATACCGTGATACGAGGTGTATACGGGATAGCTCTCAAGCGACCACGACGGGTGATTATAGGTAACGAAGAAGCCTGCGTCACGGCAGGTTTTCATTATTTCGTTTATGCATTCGGGGGTATAGTGGCGCTCAAACGGAGGCTTTTCCTTATCGTATACGACGGATTCCGCATATTTTCCCGCATTTCCGATCTCCGCGTATTTCGGATTCCAACAGGGCTGAACCACGGCGTCGGGCGAGGCTGCGATAAAGCAGATATGGCAGGTGCTTATATCCTTCGTGAGCGGGTAGCAATCGTTCTGATTGATCTCCATTTCAAATCCCGTTAGGGCAAGGAAATCCTCGTCGGTAAGATCGTGGTGGGGGATCATAACGTCGTGATCAGTGTAAGCGATTATCGAATATCCGTTTGATTTATAATGCTCCTTCATCTCCTCGGGCGAAAGCTTTCCGTCCGAGATAGTTGAATGCGAATGCAGATTTGCTTTATAAAATTTCCCCTCGTTTGAAATGAGATACTTGCGCATAAAACCGCTCCTTTCGGGTTGTTGAAATCATTATATCATATAAAATCGTGCGTTTCAATATTTTTTTGGCAATTCGGTTGACAAAAAAAGAAAAATAAGTATAATATACTTAAACTACATTCAAAAGGGGATTTATTATGGAAATAATTCCGATCAAGGTCTTACCAGCTGACGCTGAGCGCGGATGCGTAAATATAACCCGCGAATACCTTTCGCCCGAGGGGCTCGAGTGCAAGGAGATATACAGTATCAACCGCGAGAGCGATTACACGAACGAAAAGAAATACAGAATAAGCCCCGATAACGGAAAAACCTGGGGCGAGTGGCAGAATCTTAACACCGATTCGCTCAGTAAGATGTATGGCGACGACGAGCTTATATTCGCTAACACGGATTGGTTATGGAATCCCGTGCATAAGCACTATGTCTCAACCTATTGGACGAGATATTTCTTTGGCGGCCATAAGGAGGCGTATCGCGGATATTGGCAACAGGGTCTTAATACTTTCCTCGACCATCAGTATATCGATATAAAGAACAGCGACGGTAATTTCGTCAGCCGCAAGCTCGTTAAATATGAGGACGGCGTTGATTTTGATGAGAATGATCCTAAAAATCCCGAGTTCTTATATAAAAACTGCGGTTACATAAATGCTCCGACAGTCCTTTCGAACGGTGATATTGCAGTTCCCGTCGGCATCCCGATCAAGAAGGCCTGCGAGATCGCAGGTCTTGATGTTAACGAGGTCTTCCCGAGCTGCTACGCGATCCATCGCTCGGTTATGGTTGCCGTCGGTAAATTCAATAAAGACAGTAACGAATACGATTTCACATTCTCTAACCCCGTAATACTTAACGATCTTCAGTCCTCCCGCGGAATCGACGAGCCTATCGTTACCGAGCTTTCCTCGGGCAGGCTGATACTCGTTATGCGCGGATCAAACGTTCAGAGCGCGAATTGGAAAACGAGGATCGCAAGCGGCACTCCTACCTATAAATGGTTCGCATCCTCTGACGACGGCGGAAAGACCTTCACCGAGGCGAAGCCCTGGGAATTCAACGACGGCGCGCCGATATATTCCGCGGCAACCATCTCTTCCTTCATCCGCTCGACGAGAAACGGTAAGCTCTATTGGGTTGGAAATATTTCGGATGAGAAGGCGTACGGCAATTTCCCGAGATTCCCGCTATATATCGCAGAGGTGGACGATAAGGTTGGTTGCCTCAAAAAAGAAACTCTCACCGTTATCGACACGAGAAGAGAAGGGGAGACCGCAAAGGTTCAGCTCTCAAACTTCTCGCTTTACGAGGACAGAGAAACGCTTGATTTCGAGCTTTGCCTTGCAAAGATCGGTCAGTTTGATGCAGATCATCCCTTCATCGGTGAAAGCTGGAAATATATTATTAAGCCTTAAATAAAAGAAAAGCGTTTGCACCTCTGCAAACGCTTTTTTCGTTAATCCTCTATGTGCTTCGTTACCGCAGCGGTAATAAGCCTTGCGGTCTCGTCGATTCCGAGGGTGGAGGAGTTGATCGCCATATCGTAGTTATCGTACTTGCCCCACTTGTTTCCGGTATAGAAATTATAGTAGGAGGCGCGGCGCTTATCCGTCTTGTTGATAACGTCGATTATCTGCGACGGCTTGATCTCGGGGTGGCGTGCCTTTACGCGCTCCTGTCTGTGATCAAGGTCACCGTAAATGAAAATTCTGAATATATTCGGCTCTTCGCGGAGAACGTAGTCGGCGCATCTGCCGATTATAACGCAGCTTCCCTCAGCCGCGTAATTCTTTATCGCCTCCGACTGAAGGAGGAAGAGCTTGTCGTTTATCGGCATTTTGTAGCCAAAGTGCATCGTCGTGCCAAGCACGTTAGATCCCATCGCGAGGGTATAAAGAAGGCTGTTGGTCGCAGATTCGTCGGCGCTTTTGATCACTTCCTCGTTGAGATTTCCGCTTGATGCGGCATCCTTTATAAGCTCCTTATCAATGAGCGGAATTCCGAGCGCCGCCGCAATTTTTTCTCCGATCTCGCGGCCGCCGCTTCCGTATTGGCGAGCTATGGTGATGATAATTTTCTTTGACATTGTGATCTCCTTTCGAGCGTGATCGCGCTTTTCTATATCTTTACTGACTATATTATATAGGATTTTTTGAATTTTGTAAAGAGTTTTTAATTATTTTTACTAAAAAATATTGAAAAAAGGTAATCTTTATGTTAAAATTAATCAAAAACAACTCACACGGAGGCTGATTATGAAGCTGGCTACCTCTGCGATGATAGCAAAAATAGATGCATTTTCACAAAACACACTCGGAATTCCGATAAGCACCCTTATGGACAAGAGCGGCGAAGCGATAGCAAGAGTCGTCCGCGAGCGCGCCCCGAAGGATAAGCCCCTCGTCATCCTTGCTGGAAAGGGAAATAACGGCGGTGACGGATACGCCGCGGCTATAAAGCTTATGGATGAATACGATACCGTCGTTTACGATATCTTTTCTGCCGGACAGAATTCGTCAGACGGAAGGGCGTTTCTTGAAAAATATTCCTCCCTCGGCGGTAAAATAATCAATTTTGAGCCGACCGATGAAATACTCGGAAATATAAAAAATGCAGGATGCATAGTTGACGCCGTTTTCGGAACGGGCTTCCACGGTGAGATGCCCGAATCCGTCCGCCCCCTCGCCATAACCATACGCGAGTCGGTTGAAGCGGTGAAGATAGCCGTTGATGTCCCCCTCGGAATAAACGCCGATAACGGAAGCGTGAGCGATTTCGCCATTATGGTCGGTGCAACCGTCGAGCTTTCCTATATAAAGCCCGGAATAGTTTCATATCCTGCGCGCGCCTATGTCGGAGACATCATATACGACGACCTCGGACTTCCGCGCACCAAGCTCTCAAAGGAATTTTCATTCAGATACAGAATGATCGATAACGAATGGATATCGAGAGTTCTGCCCAAAAGGGATAACAACACGAATAAGGGAAGCTTCGGTAAGCTCCTTCTCATAACCGGAAGTAAAAAATACCGCGGCGCGGCACATCTCGGTCTTGAGGCGGCATTGCGCGGCGGCGTAGGACTCGTTACATACGCGGGTGTCGGTGAGCTTGTCTCCGAGCTTTCGCAGAAATATCCCGAGGCTATATATAAGGAGATCGGGGATGTGTCCGATTTTACCGATGGGGATATAGATTCTCTCGTCGAGTATTCAAAGGGATATTCCGCAGTTCTTATCGGCTCGGGCTCTGATAATACGGACGGGCTTCTTAAGCTTACTCTCGCATTTCTTAAGAGCGACGGCTGTCCGCTTATCCTTGACGCCGACTCGATAAACGCGCTTGCGTCAATAAGAGAGTCGGGAATCGAGGCGATAAAAAATTCTCCGCGAAGCGTTATAATTACTCCGCACCCC
>JAZLEH010000175.1:0-2857 GCA_045615165.1 Eubacteriales bacterium
AACGTTATGATATGATTGCCCATCAAATCTTAAGCTTGGCGAAGCCAATCATAACAATGCGTAGCATTTCATAACTCATAACTTGCCCGCAAGGGCAATCATAACTTAGCGTGATTTGTCCGTTAAGGACATCACGCTAAAATGCGTCGCCTTTTTTGCGCGTTGGAATAGTTTTTGAATGCGGTGCATAGTCTTTAATAAAACAAACGGAGGGGATAAGATGAACAGAGCTTATGAAAAGGAAGTTGAAAGCACCTGCGACTATTCGTTGCCCGATTATATGGGTGACCTTAAAAAGCTATTATGCGTGAGCGCACGCCCGATTCCATCGGCGCGCTTTCCGTCGGAGGATTCGGTAGAGTATTCCGGCGTAGTTGAATATTCGGCATTGTACGCCGATTCGGATGGGAAGCTTACGAGTATTACGACCTCGTCGGATTACGACCTTTCGATTCCGGCAGGGGAGGGGTATAAGGATTCGGACGGAAGAGTAAGGCTTGCGAGCGTCTCAACGCGCGTTGCTGGACCGCGCAAGATTTCCTTCAGGTCACAGCTCGCTCTGCGCTCCGACGTCGTCTCGGAGGATATTCCTCCTCTTTCGGGAGGGGGCGCTGAGCGCGAGGACCTTGAGGCGCTTTCGTCGAGCGTTCAGGTAGAGGAGGCGATATTTGCCTCGCTTCCCGAGCGGGAATACGCAGAGGAGGCGGCAAGACTCGACGGAGCTTATGCAGACGACGTTGAGATAATAGCAAGCTCGGGTGCGGTGAGAATAATTGAAAGCGTCGTCGAGGAGGGGGCTGTCGTAGTAAAAGGAGAGCTGATAATAAGCGTTATACTAAGGACGAGCGAGCAGCCGCCTTACGCAATTCGTAAGGTCATTCCGTTTGAGGAGAGAATAACGAGGGAGGAAATAACGACCGATATGGAGGCGATAAGCAAGGCGAGCTTAAGCTCGGTACGCGCCGCGGTGAGCGAGGACGGGGAGAGCGCCGTGATCACCGTTAACGCGATATCCGATCTCTCTGCCGCTCTCTATAAGAACGAAAGCGTAAGCGTAGTAAAGGATGCTTATTTAAGAGACTCCGATTATGATCTTAAGCTTGAAAAGCGCGTCTTCTCGGAAAGACTCTATACCGCCTCCGGGGAGGAAAAAATCGTTCATACCGTTCCGAGGGGAGAAATCGGGCTTGATGGCGTGCGGGAGATACTCAAGCTCCACGCAGATGCGAATATCACCGAGAAGAGTATTGAGGACGACGGGGTGAGAATTCTCGGAAATATTGCTATAGGTGGGGTGGCGTGTGAAATTAATCCCGATAGCTCGATTTCTTATATACCTATAAGGATCAACGCTCCGATGAACGTTTTTGTAAAGTCTGGTTGTCGTTTTGACGAGGACTGTGAAATTGACGCCGTTGTCACTCCGTTCGAGGTCGAATCGGCTATTGATCAGGATCGCCTGCGTCTTACGGTCGGTCTACATATTGATACATCTGTAAGGCGGTCAAGGGAGGTTCGATGCGTTGCCGAATGCAACCCCGTCGCGGGGGATGCATCTGTGCCTCGGCGCTCGGTGATCACCGTTTATTACCCCGATTCAGGGGAGACTCTCTTTGACGTTGCAAAGGCCTTCCGCTCGACGGTTGCGAGGATCGCGCTCGATAATTCTCTTACGGAATCGGTATATAAATCTGCAGAGACGGTTCTGTCCGATATCGGCGCAAAAAGTCTTATAATCACCTGAAAAACTCAAAAAATAGGGGGCGTACAACGATTTTTTGTTGTACGCCCATTGTTATTGCAAACTATTATTTACATATCCTGCTCGAGCCAATTCTTGCCCATCGTGACCTCAACCGTGAGGGGAAGGGAAAGCGAGACCGCGTTTTCCATCTCTCTTTTAACGATCTCGGCGCATCTTTTTGCCTCGTCATCCTTTACCTCGACGATGATTTCGTCGTGCACCTGCATAACGAGCCTTGCGTCAAGACCGCTCTCTCTGAGAGCCTTGTCAACGTTTATCATCGCGAGCTTCATAACGTCTGCCGCCGCGCCCTGGATCGGCGCATTCATAGCCACTCTTTTGCCGAATGAGCGAAGCATTCCGTTCTGTGCGTTAAGCTCGGGAATGTATCTTCTTCTTCCCATCGGGGTCGCGGTATATCCGTTGCTCGTAGCGTCTGCTACGACCTTCTCAAGATACTCTCCGATAGAGGGGTAATTATAGAGATAATTCTTGATATACTTTGATGCCTCTGCGGTAGTTGTTCCTATATCCTTCGCAAGAGAGAATCCGCTGATACCGTAAACGATTCCGAAGTTTACCGCCTTTGCGCGCTTTCTCATCTCCTCGTTTACCGCTTCCTCCGGCACTCCGAAAACGGCGGCCGCCGTCTTTCTGTGAATATCCTCGCCCGCCTTGAACGCCTCGGTCATCGTATAATCCCCCGATATGTGCGCAAGGAGTCTCAGCTCGATCTGCGAGTAGTCGGCGTCAACGAGGGTGTAGCCCTCCTTCGCAACGAAGTATCTGCGCATTTCTCTGCCCATCTTCGTTCTGATCGGTATATTCTGAAGGTTGGGGTCTGCGCTTGAAAGTCTTCCCGTTGCTGTGAGCGCCTGCTTGAAATCGGTATGGATTCTCGATTCCTCGTCGCAAACGAGGGGGAGCGCCGCCGCGTAAGCGCCGCGAAGCTTGGTCACCTGTCTGTATTCGAGGATGTCGTCGATTATCGGGGAATACGGGCGAAGCTCCTCAAGCGTTTCCGCATCGGTGGAGTAGCCCGTCTTAGTCTTCTTTTTCTTATAGGGGAGTCCGAGCGTAACGAAAAGCATCTCTCCGAGCTGCTTTGGCGAA
>JAZLEH010000176.1:0-2628 GCA_045615165.1 Eubacteriales bacterium
TTCACAACCCGTATATTTTAACTCTAAGAGCGATGTTTGTCAAGAGATTTTTGAAATTTTCATTTCCCTCACCGTAAATAAGCCACGGCTTTCCGCAAAATATCGGGAGGATCAAGCCCCTCCCCTACCGATATTACATTAAGAAAACCACCAAACCCGTAGGGGCGATTCTCGAATCGCCCGTGCAAAGCACAAGAATATTTTATAAAATTCTCTTTGACAACATTCTCCCCCACAGGTAAAATTTTCCCCTATTGACAGCAGTACGAAAATACTGTATAATTATTTTAGGAACAATAGTTCAAAGGAGGTACCTAATGAAAAAGATAATTTCCCTTTTCTTAATTCTTTGCATCTTTTCACTGACTCTTTGCGCTTGCGTATCGGAGGGTGCGAACGAGACTGACCCGCGCGACACCTTGGATGCGACCGACTCAAAGCCCACGACGAGCCTTGAGGACGACACCGAGAAGCCCACGGAGAAGCCTACAGAAAAGCCTACAGAAAAGCCCACCGACGCGCCTGTGGATGATCCTACTGATGATCCTAACGATGATCCTAACGACGATCCCAACGACGATCCTAACGATGATCCCAACGATGATCCTAACGACGATCCCAACAAAGATCCCGTAGAAGATCCCGTCGTTGACCCTTGGCAGAACGACGGCTTCGTTCCCGTAGTAAGATTCATCGCCTCGAGCGACATTCATATAACCTCGGTTGACAGCACTAACGCAAAGCGCACCAAGGCAGTTTACGAGGGAATTGCCGCGTATTTCGCAGATCCCGAGCGCAACAGCGGCTACGCGGGACTTGACGCCATAGCTATCGCGGGCGACATTACCGAGAACGGCAAGCCCGAGGAATTTGAGGCGGCAAAGGCTGTGCTTGACGCCGTTATCCCTGCCGAAACCAAGCTTGTTATTACCATGGGTAACCACGACTGGAACTCCCAGGGCAGCAACAGTCGCGCGTCTTTTGAGAGTTTCTTCGGCCCGTCAATGCAGGACGTCAAGATCGGCGGTTATCATTTTATAACGGTAGTTGACGATATGAGCTGGAACTACAGCCAGGCAGTCGTAAACGAGGCTGAGGCGCTTATACAGGCGGCGATAGCCGATACAGGCCCCGACAAGCCTGTGTTCGTTATTGAGCACATAGGCAACACCGGAACCGCCGCAGGCACGTGTATTCACGCCGTTCAGGCAGGCGGAAACGCTATTGACACTATGAATGCGATGCACGAGAAGTACCCGAACCTCGTCGTATTCTCGGGACATTCTCACTTCCCTGCCAACGACACCTTCTCCATTCATCAGGAGCATTTCACCTCTATCAACACGGGTAGCTTCAAGTCTGTTATAAGCATCCTTAAGGTTCCGGACAGATACAGCCAGATACAGTGCCACGTGGTTGAGATAGACGCTGAGGGCAAGCTCAGAGTGCGCCATTGGGACGGCTACAAGAACGGCTTTGTGGGCGACACCTGGTACGTTGACAGCTATAACCCTGACGAATTTATCTACAACGCAGATCGCTTCTCCGAGGGAGATATATTCTTCGCGGAGGATGCAGAGCTCAAGCTGAACTGGGTGACCTCAAACGCCGCTGTGATCTCGATCCCCCCCACGCCTGCAGAGTCTCTTCCCGCAAGAAGCTTTAAGATAGTAGTAAAGGATGCGGCAGGCAATATAGTCAACAGCTTCTATTACGACACCGACTATTACCTTGACGATAAGATCACTCCTACTTCTATTGAGCTTCCCGGTCTTAGTGCAGACACCGAATATACCGTAGAGGTCTATGGGGTCAACTCGGAGTTCTGCTCAAGCAGAGATAATCCCGAGGCTCTTCTTACCGAGCCGCTCACAGCTACCTTCAAGACCTTTGCGGCAGGCGAGGAAGCAAGAGACGGTGCAAACTTAGTTGATCTTGACCTCTCGGGCTTCACCCCCAAAAATGCGGCAGAGAACGGACTTCTGACCAATGTTCTCGGAGATCCGCAGATACTCTACGATCCTCGCATCAGCAAGGACGCGCTCAACGTCAACGGCTTTAACAACGACGTAGTGATATTCGGAAGCTACTCTTCGTTTGCCAGCACACTGCGCGATTCGATGACCTTTGAGATCTGCTTCAAGGTTGACAGACTCCCCACAACCGCGGAAAGAACCTTTGGAATAGCCTCCTCTCAGCAGCTTGGCGGCTTCGGACTTCAGGTAGATCCCGACTCCACGGCGACCTTCTGGATATGCGACACGGCGAAGGGCGACTATGCAAAGCTGACGACTAAGATCGAGACGAGCGTATATCATCATCTGATCGTTACCTTCGACGGAAGCAAATGCACCCTTTACCTCGACGGCAAGGAAGTAACGTCGGTCAATATGGGCGGTCTTATGCTGAGCAGCTCTTCTAACGCCTGGTATATCTACCTTGGCGGCGACCCCGACGGCTCGAGCGGAATCGCTATCCCCTCGGAGTGCAGTATATCGCTCTTCAGGCTCTATTCCTACGATCTCACGAGAGACGAGGTAATGGAAATATACAATCAGCAATGATCTGCTGAAGTTCAATAAAGAAAAAACGAAAACCCCCACATTTTTGAGGGGGGGGGTTATATTT
>JAZLEH010000177.1:0-3011 GCA_045615165.1 Eubacteriales bacterium
CATTTGTGGTAAAATGGATTTAATAAATTCGAAGGAGTTAACGATGCAGACTGTCAGACTCGGAAGAACCGGTCTCGTAGTTTCGAAGAACGGATTCGGCGCGCTCCCCGTGCAACGCGTCGGAATGGACGAGGCGGTAAAGATATTAAGAATGGCGTACGACGGCGGAATCAACTATTTTGACACCGCAAGATTTTACACGGATAGCGAGGAAAAGATCGGACACGCCCTTTCCGACGTGCGAAAGAATATAATAATCTCCTCAAAGACTATGCGCACGGAGACCGAGGGCTTCTGGCGAGAGCTTGAAACCAGCCTGAATCTTCTGAAGACCGACTATATCGATATATATCAGTTCCATAACCCTCCGATCTGCCCGAAGCCCGACGACGGAACGGGGCTTTACGAGGCAATGCTCGAGGCAAAAAGGCAAGGAATGATAAGGCATATCGGCTACACGAGCCATAAGCTTGCCCTTGCGCGCGAGGCAGTCGAGTCAGGACTTTACGAAACGCTTCAATTCCCGTTCTCATATCTTGCAACAGAAAAGGAAGAAGCGCTCGTTAAGCTTTGCGAAAAAGAGGACGTCGGATTTATATGTATGAAGGGGCTTGCGGGCGGTCTTATCACCCGATCGGACGTTGCGTACGCCTACCTTGCAAAATTCCCCGTTGCACCGATATGGGGAATACAGCGTGAGAGCGAGCTTCGCGAATTTCTCTCTTATAACGAAAATCCCCCGGAGCTTACCGAGGAAAGACTTCTTTACATTGAGCGCGACCGCAAGGAGCTTGCGGGTGAGTTTTGCCGTGGGTGCGGCTACTGTATGCCTTGCCCCGCAGGAATTGAGATCCACAGCTGTGCGAGAATGTCGCTTATGCTTAGGCGCGCGCCCACCGCAATAAGCCTTACTCCCGAGGCAAAGGAGAAGATGAAGAAGATCGAGAATTGCATTAATTGCGGAAAATGTAAATCAAAGTGTCCATACGGGCTTGATACGCCTGAGCTTTTAAGACGAAATTACGAAGACTATAAAACGTTTATATAAGGAGAATTTCGATGAAGATCATATATAAGGAGCGCGAGGGCGGAGAGTCCTACGTTGAAAGCTATAAAGGTGTAAAGTCGAGCGATTTTTCTGCAAAGGAAGCCGAGCTTATATCCGACGGATATTCCGAAATTGCGAGAAATTATCTTGGCAATGTTGAGTCTATCGTTTTTTGCCGCGGCGGAGATCTTGCACAGCTGACCTATTTCCCGAACGTAGGCGAGCTTCGCCTCGTTACCGAGCCCGACTCGGGTTATATAGCATACGCTAAGGAGAGAGACGAGGTACTGCGCTATCAAGGACCTGCGAAATTAACGCATATCGACACAGACGACCCCGGAATATCCACCGTAATAAGACTTTCCGACGGAAGATTTATTGTCTTTGACGGCGGTTGGGAAAATAATCAGGATGCGCATCAGCTTATGGAAGTTCTTCGTGCGCAGAATCCCTACGAGCGCCCGATAATCGCCGCTTGGATAATGACCCATCCTCATATAGACCATTACAGAGCCTATTTCGATTTTGATAACGCATATCGCGACGAGGTCGAAATTCAGAGATTTATATTTAATTTCCCCGATCCCGCTATCGACGAGCGCATCCCGCGCATTACCCACGCAGACGAATATATCCATATAGGAAGATTCCTTGAACGCATCTCACAGATCGATGCAAAGGTCATAAGAGCTCACACGGGTCAGGTCTTTGAGTTCTCGGGCGTTCGCCTTGAGATTCTTTCCTCGCCCGACGACGTTTACGTCATTCCGATCAAGGATTTCAACAAGCAATCTCTTATAGTTAAGATCTACGCCGAGGGGCAGACCATTCTTCACGGCGGTGACGCGCATTTCGGCTCAACGAATATCGCAAAAAGATACGGAGAGTATTTAAAGTCGGATATTCTCTACGTGCCGCACCACTTCTTTGACGGCGGCGATATCGCGGCATACGATCTCATTCGCCCCGAGGTGCTCATAATTCCCACTCCCGAAACGCTCGCCTTTGAGGCAATTTCGATGTGGAGAAACTATTACCACAATATCAGTGAGCACCTTATTTATCACCTCGGCGTTAAGGAATGCTTCACCAACGGAATGGGTAATACCACGCTCACCCTGCCTTACGCTTGCCGCGAGGGCGCGAGGGAAAGATTTATTGCCCGCGTTGAAGAGCATAAGAGATGCGTCGGAGCGAAATCCTGGTATTTCGACGGCATAACGAAGGAAACCGCAGAGTTCACCCTCATCAACTCGATCTGGGATACGACCGACCTCTTTGTCGATTTGATCTTCGAGGATTCAAAATACGACGTTTTTGATATCAAGATAACCCTTCCTGCAAGATCATTTAAGAAGATCAACGTTATCACCGATGAATCGGTAAATCCCGAGAACTCGATAATGAATAAGCAGTCGCTTAAAAAGCTCGGTGTGCCCGAGGGCGTTGAGTTCGTCGTTCATATAAGAGCGAGCAAGCCCATAGTAGTAGCGGCAAACAAGCCCGCCGCCTACCACTCTTAATGAAACGGCGATATCCGTGTTAAAAACGAAAAGACGAAGAACAAAATTTCTTCGTCTTTTTTTGTGCTTTTATTTGCGCCTAAGTTGCCAAAACGCAACCGCCGATGCGGCGGCAACATTCAGTGAGTCAACCCCGTGTGACATAGGGATCTTCACCGTGTAGTCGGCTGATGCGATCGTGCTTTTCGCAAGACCGTCACCCTCCGTGCCGAGGATTATTGCGAGCTTTTCTTCATTCATAAGCCCCTCGTCGTCAATGCTGACGGAATTATCCGAGAGCGCCATCGCCGCGGTTTTGAATCCGAGCGAGTTGAGATACGGCATACATTTTTCAGGCCAGTCGGCAGGCGCGTCGCCTATTTTTGTCCACGGCACCTGCATAACCGTTCCCATACTGACTCGCAACGCTCTTCTGCATAGGGGGTCACAGCAGGTCGGAG
>JAZLEH010000178.1:0-8866 GCA_045615165.1 Eubacteriales bacterium
CAAGAGGCGACTACGCAATCTGGTTACGCGCGGATAAAGACGAAAGAACGCTCACTATTTCGGATAACGGATGCGGTATGACAGCAGACGAGCTTGAGACTAACCTCGGAACTATTGCGAAGAGCGGCTCGTTCGACTTCAAGCGCGATAACGAGAAGGGCGAGGACGTTGACATTATCGGTCAGTTCGGCGTTGGATTCTACTCGGCGTTTATGATCGCGGACAAGATCACCGTTCGCTCAAAGAAGTACGGAAGCGCGGAAGCCTTCAAGTGGGAATCCGAGGGCGCAAGCGGCTACACCATCGAGGAGTGCGGCAAGGAGAGCTTCGGAACGGAGATAATCCTTCAAGTTAAAGAGGACGGCGAAGAGGAAAAGTACTCCGAGTTCCTTGAAGAGTACAAGCTCCGCGAGCTTATAAAGAAATATTCCGATTATATAAGATATCCTATAAAGATGGAGGTTACCCGCCGCGAGAAGAAGGAGGGTACGGAGAACGAGTACGAGGACGTTACGAAAACCGAGATCCTCAACAGTATGGTTCCCATCTGGAAGAGATCGCAGAGCGAGGTCAGCGACGAGGAATACAAGAGATTCTACGCCGACAAGTTCTACGACTTTGAAGCACCCGCAAGAGTTATAACCCAGAAATCCGAGGGTACGGCGACCTACACGGCGCTTATGTTCATCCCCTCACACGCCCCCTACAACTACTATTCAAAGGACTACGAAAAGGGGCTTGAGCTTTACTCCTCCGGCGTTATGATAATGGAGAGATGCGCAGACCTTCTTCCCGACTATTTCTCATTCGTCAAGGGTCTCGTTGATTCATCCGACCTTTCGCTCAACATTTCGCGTGAAATGCTTCAGCACGACAGACAGCTTAAGGTTATGGCAAAGGCGATAGAGAAGAAGATCAAGAGCGAGCTTGAAAAGATGCAAAGCGCGGACAGAGCGAAATACGAGAAGTTCTTCGACGCGTTCGGCGTTCAGCTCAAATTCGGTCTTTACACCGATTTCGGAATGCATAAGGATATACTCCAAGACCTCGTAATGTTCAAGTCCTCTAAGGAAAAGAAGTACGTAACCCTTAAAGAATACGTTTCATCAATGAGTGAGGAGCAGAAGTTCATTTACTACGCCGCAGGTGAGAGCGTTGAGCGCATAGAGATGCTCCCGCAGGTTGACGCAGTTAAGGAAAAGGGCTACGAGGTCCTCTACCTCACCGACGACGTTGACGAGTTCGCACTTAAGGTGCTTGCTAAGTACGACGACAAGGAATTTAAGAGCGTTACCGCAGAAGCGCTCGACATCTCCACCGACGAGGAGAAGGAAGAGATCAAAAAGACCAACGAGAGTGCCGAGGAAATGCTCAACTTTATGAAGGAGAGCGTTGGCAAGGTAAGCTCCGTAAGATTTACAAACACGTTGAAGAAGCACCCCGTTTGCCTTTCAAGCGAGGGCGAGCTCTCGGTCGAGATGGAAAAGGTGCTTAAAAGAATGCCCGGTGCGGAAGAGGGCGCGCCCACGGCGAACATCGTGCTTGAGATCAATGCACAGCACCCCGTTGCAGAGAAGCTTAAGGCACTCTACGAATCCGACAAGGATAAGCTTGCAAAATACGCGAAGATCCTCTATTCAGAGGCTTGCCTTATCGGCGGCGTTGCGATCGAGAATCCCGTTGAACTCACCGAGCTTATTTCCGAGCTTATGATATAATAAAAAACGGCTCAGGCAAATGCCTGAGCCGTTCTTAATCAGTAAAGCAGGACACCGAGCGCGCCCGAAAGGATTATCAGAAATATCGGAGATATAGGCTTCTTCCTTATTCTTTTATAAAGAAGTGATGAAGAAATTATCACGAAAAGCACTACGAGGCTCTTATAATCAAATGAGAAAGAGCTGTCTATATTCTGTATTCCAAACACGAGGCTCACGAGCATAATAACGGCAGTTCCAAGAATAAGAGCTATTATTGCGGGGCGTATTCCGCCGAAGGTCGCTTTTACACCCGCGTATTTAAGAAGGCGGGTGAACACCGATGCGACGAGCATTATCACAACGAACGAAGGAAGAACGACGCCGAGAGTAGCAAGAAAAGCTCCGAGCGCACCTCCCTGCGACGAGCCGATAAAGGTCGCCATATTCACCGCTATCGGTCCGGGAGTGGATTCCGCAACGGCAATAAAGTTAAGCAGCTCATCCTCGGTGAGCCAATTATTTGCGAGACAATCGTCACGCATAAGGGATATCATTCCGTATCCGCCGCCAAACGATATCGCACCGATTTTAAGAAAGGTTAAAAAGAGCTTTAAATATATCATTCCCCCTCCCCCTTTCTTCTAATATATCCGACGGTATAGATAAAAAGACCCGCGCCGCCGAATATAAGAACGAAATATATCGAGGAGAATTCCACCGAGAATAGACTGAGAGTTATCATTGAAAAGAAGGTCAGCGACATTACGATAATATTAAAGCGCGTTTTCTTTATTTTTTTAAGCATTTTCAATCCCGCCGACAGGATAAGGAAAACGACGCAAACCTGTATTCCGCGGAATGCCGAGCCAACCCAGGATATCTCCAAAAAGCGATCGAAATAAAGCGAAATTACATATATTATAGAAAACGACGGAATGCACATTCCAAGCGTTGAAAACAGCGCGCCGAGAAATCCCGATTTTTTATATCCGATGTAAGTCGCGCAATTTATTGCGATCGGACCGGGAGTCGATTCGGCGATAACGACGAGATCCATAAACTCATCGCTTCCCATCCATTTGCGCCTTGTGACGAACTCGTTATTCAGAAGATGGATCATTGCGTATCCGCCGCCGAATGTAAAGAGCCCGATCTTGAGCATCGAATAAAAGAGCAAAAAAAGCTCGCGAAGCCTTTTCATTTCGATCTCCTTTCTTTTTTATAGATATATTCTATCACACCTTTTCCAATATTTCAAGCAAAAATCCCGAGCGTCGCTCGGGATTTTTATAATATATTACGCGAAATCGTAGTTGGGGTTAACTATCTTTCCGCTCTCGCTCGACTCAACTATTGCAAGACAAGCGGCAACCGTCTTTGCACCCTCGTAAACGCTCATTGCGACGGGGGTATCGTTTATGATGCATTCAGCAAACGCCTTGAATTCATCGGATGCGTTGTGGTTATTTATATCAACCTCGATCGTCTGCTCCTCGGTTACGCCCTCGGCGTTCACCTCGAAGAAGGTCATCGTAGGGGATTTGTTATCGAAGATGAGCGTTCCCTTAGTGCCGTAAATGCAGGTGCGCATCGTGTAGCCGCGCTTGCATCCCGTAGAAACGAACACCTTACCCATAATATTGTTCGGGAACTTCATTACGGAAACGGTGGAGTCGTCGTAAGTAAGCATCGGGAGCATCTTGTGAGTTCCGTATGCGAATACCTCGTAGGGATCGTCGTTTACGAGCCAACGAAGAAGGTCAACCGCGTGGCAACCGCCGCCGACTACGCCGTGGCGCTTGGGGTCGAGTCTCCAGTGCTTGGGATTCTCTTTATACATCTTTGCATAATCGTGCGCGTATTCGCTCTCTACGAAATAAAGCTCGCCTACTCTGCCCGACTCGATAAATGCCTTAGCCTGCTTGAATGCGGGAGTGAAGCGGCAGATCTGACCGACCATAAATTTGCACTTGGGGTTGCGCTTGGTTGCGGCAACGATAGCATCAAGGTGAGACTTTTCAAGCGCGAGGGGCTTTTCGCAAAGAACGTGCTTGCCCGCGTCAAGAAGCGCTACCACCTGATCCTTATGGGTCATATCGGGGGTTGCAAGGATTACCGCGTTGATCTCCTTGTTATTAACTATCTCATTCCAATCGGTAACTCTCTTCTCCTCGGGAATACCGTATTCCTCGCCAACCGACTTAAGACGCTCTGCATCGGTATCGCATATTGCTCCGATGGTTGCGCCGTTTTCTATCGCGCCCTTAAGATGGCTTGATCCAAATCTGAGTCCGACTACTGCTACTACTAATTCTTTCATAATAAAATCTTCCTTTTATAAAGATATTGTTCGGTTGCGGATCTCCGCTACTAATATTATAGCAAAGCAAAATACCAAGTTAAATGAAAAATAGATAAAATAATATGGAAAATCGATAAAATGAAAAATCGATAAACAAAATTCGCCCGAAAGTGTTGCAAACCCCCGTTTTATTTGTTATAATGGTATAACAAGGGGGTGCTGAGCGTATGAAAAATCAAAAGCCGGAAATGATAATCAAGAATTTTTATCAAATTTCAGGTATGGAGATCGTTCTTGAAAACAGCGAATTCCGTACAATTATTGCACAGAGATGTCCTTATGAGAATTTCTGCGCACTTATACACAAGTCGAATGCCTGCCTTGATATATGCAAATCATCCGACGTTGAGCGATTTGCCGAAACGCAGAGTACCGAAGAGCCACTGACCTACGTTTGCCCGTTCGGAATAACCGAAACTATGATTCCGATCAAAAGAAACGGAAGAACTGTTTCCTATCTCTTTTGCTCGCTCGGAATCGTGGATGAGAACGACGAAGAGATAGCCGAGAGAGTTGCAAAGCTCGCTCCGTCGCTCCACTATGATTCGGTTCTTGAAGCGGTACGCGCTATGCCCCACCTTGATAAAGAGAAGCTTGACGCATATCTCTCAATGCTCAAGATCATTGCGGAGCATATCGAAAGAGACGATATTGCGCTTGACGCACAGCCCACCGTGGGTCAGCTCACGAAAAAGTATATAAAGAACAACCTTGCAAGAAAGATAACCCTTGCCGACCTCAGCTGGAATTTGCACTGCTCAACGGTAACGCTTACCGAGCACTTCAAAGAGGAATTCGGCATAACGATAATGGACTACGTTACGAAAAAGAGAATGGAGCTTTCGGAAAAGCTTCTCAAAGAGACCGACAAGTCGATAAAAGAGGTCTCGATCCTCTCGGGCTTCCCCGACGTAGAATATTTCTCCCGTTGCTTCAAAAAATTCCACGATTCACCGCCCGGTGAATGGAGAAAGACGGGCTCGGCAAAAAAAGAAGTTGACGACGATTTCCGTTGCTGACGTAAGCAAGTGCGCTCTGCAAATTTGCAGAGCGCTTTTTGTATTAAAATCCGAAAAAGGAGCAAACTAGCATCAAACTGAGCCGTAAGAGAGGCGAGATTCATTTGATGAAAAAAAGAACGGAAAATGTTGCTCCATTTGGAATAAAGGACAAGCTTGGTTATCTTTTCGGTGATTTCGGAAACGATTTCACCTTTATATTATCCTCGGGATTTCTTCTCAAATTTTACACCGACGTTATGGGTATATCCGCGGCAATCGTCGGAATTGCGATGATGACGGCGAGGTTTATCGACGGATTCACGGATATTGCGATGGGGCGTATATGTGACAAGGGGCGCGTTACCCGTGCGGGAAAATTCAAGCCCTGGATACTCAGGATGTCAGCCCCCGTGGCGATTGCATCATTCCTTATATATCAAAGCGCTTTCAGCGACAGTGCAATGTGGTTCAAGGTTTTGTGGCTCTTTGCTACCTATATATTATGGGGATCGATATTCTACACCTCTATTAATATTCCCTACGGTTCGATGGCATCCGCCATTTCCCGCGAGCCCGAGGACAGACAGTCGCTCTCCACCTTTAGAAGCATGGGAAGCACGCTTGCGGGAGTCATCGTGGGCGTTGGAGTTCCCCTTTTCGCTTATAGTGAGGTTGGCGGGCAAACAGTAATGAGCGGATATAGATTCACTATTATTGCGGGCGTTTTCTCTATTCTTGCGGTGGTTTGCTATCTGCTCTGCTATTTCCTTGTCACCGAGAGAGTCCTACCCGAAAATGAGGAAAAGGTGCGCAGAAGCTTCAAGGATATGCTTGTGAATGCGGCGCAAAACCGCGCACTGCTATCTATAATCGTCGCTTCGGTTTTGATGCTTCTTGCACAGCTGACGATGCAGTCGATGGCGAATTACGTTTATCCAAACTACTATAATAATGCGACGGCGCAATCGGTATCAACCATATTTATGATGGCAGGAATGCTTATTGCGGCGGCGTTTGCTAAGCCACTTGCGAGGCGGTTCGGAAAAGCGGAGATAAGCGTTGCCTCTAACCTTTTGGCGGCGGGAATTTCAGTGCTTTTATTCTTCATACGCCCCGAAAACGTGTGGGTATATATCTCGATAAACCTCGTCTCCTGGCTCGGACTCGGAATTTTCACGATGGTTTCCTGGGCGCTGATAACCGACGTTATCGATTATTCGGAGATCAAGAACGGAGTGCGCGAGGACGGCTCGATCTACGCGATGTATTCATTTGCGCGAAAGCTTGGGCAAGCGGCATCGGCGGGTCTTTCGGGAATATTACTGTCTCTTATCGGCTACTCGCAGGAGAGCGCGTTTGATGAGGGAGTGCTCCGAGGGATATTCAATATTTCAACCCTTTTGCCCGCGATTGGATTCGGAGCGCTTGCGCTCGTTTTGTGGTTCTGGTATCCGTTAAAGAAGCGAGAGGTCGAACGAAACGTTGAAATCCTCAGAAAAAAGCACGAAGAAGACTAAAAATATAAAAAAGTCAGATTTCGATTTTGTCGAAATCTCGCTATAATTATTTATTGGGGTAGAAGATGAAATTACTTGCTCTCTTCTTCGTCCGCAGCCTTAACAGCTACGAGCTTTACGATCGCAGTTTCTGCTCCGTCGCCACGACGGGGTCCCATCTTATATACCTGAGTATAACCACCGTTGATCTCTGCATAAGCAGGAGCGATAACGGAGAATACCTTTTTAGCTACGTCTTCCTTCGTGATGTAAGCAAGAGCTGCTCTGTAGGAAGCGAGGTCGCCCTTCTTACCAAGGGTGATCATCTCGTCAGCCTTTGCGGAAACTTCCTGCGCTCTGGTGTAGGTAGTTTCGATCTTGCCAGTTTCAAGAAGAAGAGTTACCATGCCTCTGAGCATAGCCTTGCGCTGTGCAGTGGTTCTGCCAAGCTTTCTCATTGTATGTTTCCTCCTATTTGTCTTATTCTTCGTCCTTCTTTAAGCCGAGGCCCAAAGAATTCAGCTTCTGGATCACTTCTTCAAGTGATTTACGACCAAGGTTACGAACCTTCATCATATCTTCTTCGGTACGGTCGATAAGATCTTCAACCGTGTCAATGCTTGCGCGCTTCAAGCAGTTGAAGCTACGCACGGAAAGGTCAAGCTCCTCAATGGTCATCTCGAGTACTTTTTCTTTCTTAACTTCAGCTCTTTCAACCATAATTTCCTTGTTCTTTGCTTCGTCGGACATATCGATGAAGAGCTTGAGGTGCTCGTTGAGAACCTTGGCGGCGAGAGATATTGCCTCCTTGGCAGCGATGGTTCCGTTCGTCTGAACCTTTATCGTGAGCTTATCGTAGTCAATGCTGTTTCCTACGCGGGTATTCTCGACGTTATACTCAACCTTGTATACGGGGGTGAATATAGAGTCAACGAAAATAAGTCCGATAGGTGCGCCTACGTTTGCGCCAACGCTTGCAAGGTAATTCTGCTTATTGACGTCGGAGGGAGCATATCCGCGGCCTTCGTCAAAAGTAATTTCCATATAGAAGCGTGCGCCGTCGCTTACGGTGCAGATGTGATGATCAGGATTGAGGATAGCAATGTCTGCATCGGGAGTGATATCACCGGCAGTTACTGCGCAAGGACCAACAACGTCGATAACGACGGTCTTAGGACCTTCGCATTCAAGCTTAGCTACGATGCCCTTAACGTTAAGAACGATTTCGGGAACGTCCTCTTTTACTCCGTTGCACGCGGAGATCTCATGGAGAACACCATCAATCTTGATGCTTGTTGCCGCATATCCGGGAAGAGTGGAGAGAAGAACTCTGCGAAGAGAGTTACCGAGCGTCATGCCGTAGCCACGTACAAGGGGCTCAACAACGAGGGTTGCCTCGCGCTCGTTCTCCGAGATCTCGGTAGCGGTAATATTGAACTTTTCTATTGCGTTCATCATTGTGAAATTACCTCCTGTTTTTTGTTCTGTTTAGTAAACGGATATAAACTTGATAGGATGCGAAGAATATGAAAGTATAAACTCTCATAATTCTTTCGCTTCGTATCGGAGGGATTACTTGGAATAGAGTTCGACGATGAGCTGCTCTTCGAACTCGAAGTCGATGTCGTCTCTTGCGGGAAGAGCTACAACCTTAGTTACAAGGTTCTTCGCATCGTTTTCAAGCCACTTGGGAGCAACCTGAGTTGCCATCTGTTCAGCAAGAGCCTTGATCTTTGCGCTTTCCTTGCTGGTTTCCTTAACGGCGATAACGTCACCAGCCTTAACAAGGATAGAGGGGATGGTTACCTTCTTACCGTTAAGAGTGAAGTGAGCGTGAAGAACGAGCTGACGAGCTTCCTTTCTGGATGCTGCCATTCCCATTCTGTATACTACGTTATCAAGGCGGCGTTCAAGAAGGGTAAGAAGGTTTGCACCTGTGATACCGTCCATCTTTTCTGCCATCTCGTAGTAGTGCTTGAACTGTCCTTCAAGTACGCCGTAGTAACGTCTAGCCTTCTGCTTCTCGCGAAGCTGCTTTCCGTATTCTCCGACCTTCTTGCGAGCTGCGCCATGCTGACCGGGAGCTGCGCTTCTATGATCAAATGCGCACTTTCCGTTAGTGCAACGCTCACCCTTGAGATAGAGCTTGCAGCCTTCGCGGCGGCACATTTTACAGTTAGGTCCTGTATATCTAGCCATTTTAAATTACCTCCCTTTAGATTAAACGCGTCTGCGCTTGGGGGGACGACAACCATTGTGAGGAATGGGAGTTACGTCCTTAATCATTGTGATCTCAAGTCCTGCGGT
>JAZLEH010000179.1:0-9236 GCA_045615165.1 Eubacteriales bacterium
TATCAAAGGTTGCATCGGGCGGTGAGCTTGCGCGCGTAATGCTTGCGCTTAAGAGCGTTATTGCGGATAAGGATGGAACTTCGACTCTCATATTCGATGAAATCGATGCAGGCGTATCGGGTAAGACTGCAAGAAAGATCGGCATAAAAATGCTTTCTCTTTCAAAAAGAACTCAGCTCTTCTCGGTTACGCATAGCGCACAGATCGCTTCGCTTGCCGATTCGCACTATCTTATAAGAAAGGCGGATTTCAACGGCGCAACGGAGACCAGAGTTGCGCTTCTTGACAGAGACGGAAGAGTAAATGAGCTTTCAAGAATACTTGGTGGAATAGATGTTACAGACGCACAAAGAAGAGCCGCCATTGATATGCTTGAAGAAAAGAATACTTATATTTAAACGGAGATAATATGACGGACTGCATTAAAAGGTTTTTATCCTTGCAGGACGTTGAATATTCCGAGAAATTCGATATAGCTCGCCTTTCTTCAATAGGAATAGGCGGTAGGGCAAAAATTGCGGCTATGCCGAATACGGAGGAAAAACTAAAAGCAGTGATCGATTTTTTGTTTGATCGGTCACTTCCTTATAAAATCGTCGGTCGGATGACGAATATTCTCCCACAGGACGAGGATTACGACGGAGTTTTGATCTTAACGAATAGGCTTAACCGATATTCCGTTAACGAAAATGCTTGCAGTGCGCAGTGCGGCGTTGTGTTCTCAAAGATGCTTTACGAGATTTCCGCATTATCGCTCGGCGGTGCTTCGACACTTTACGGAATACCCGGGAGCGTTGGCGGTATGATCGTTAATAATGCGGGGGCGTTCGGTAATGAAATTTCCGATTTCATTATTGGTGCGAGAATATATGATCCGAGAAGCAAAATTATTGAGTACATGCCGAGAGATGATCTTGGATTTGCTTACAGAAGCTCGAACTTGCGATATAGCCCGCTTGTCATTATCAGTGCTGATTTTTCATTCATTCGATCGCGCGAAAATGAAATTAAAAATCGTTTGAGTGAAATAATAACTTTGCGCAAGTCCGCTCAGCCGTATTCCGAGATGAGCCTCGGAAGCATTTTTAAACGCACGTCGGATGTATCAGTAGGTTATCTTATTGATAAGCTTGGACTTAAGGGCTATTCGATCGGCGGCGCGATGATATCTGATAAACACGCAGGATTTATCGTTAACTCCGGTGGTGCGACGGCAGACGACGTTAAAAGGCTTATTACTTTTATTAAAACTAATATCAAAAACAAATACGGAACAGAAATAGAAGAAGAAATAGAATTTATGTAAAGGCGGTGCGGCGGTATGTCATTTTTGACTGATCTTAAAAATCAAATAATTTCGCAGACTTGCAAAAGCGCTTGTTGCCGCCGCGCATTGCTTAACGGCATTATATTTTCAAAAGCAAAGCTTTCCGATGGCGAGATCACGATTTCTCTTGAAAACCGTGAGGCAGTTGGCTATACGGAGGCTTTGATCAAGGAAATTTTCGGCAAGGACGTTGAGCCGACAAGGTCATCGCTCGGCGGAAGAGCATATATTTTGAAATTTTTCTCGCCTGCGTGCGCAAGATATATTGAGTCGCTCGGAGGAGGAGAGTTGTTCACAGAGAGGTGCGCGACCTGCCAAGTCTCGTTTTTAAAGGGCGTTTTCCTCTCTTGCGGTAGAGTTACCGATCCTAAGAAGAAATATAGACTTGAATTTTCACCTTATTCGATGCATGAAAGACTTAGCGAAATGCTTTCGGGGCTGGATCTTCGATTCTCGATAACCGAGAGAAAGAGTGAACGCATCCTATATACCGCAAACAGTACGACTGTTGAGGATTTCTTCGCGGCTATCGGTATGAACGCAACGGCGTTTATGCTTATGAATTCAAAAATCGAAGCTGAAATTAAAAATAACGTTAACAGAATAAGAAACTGTGAGACGAATAATATTGAGAAAACTGTTGCGGCGGCAGGGCGAGTCGTTGAGTTAATAAAAAGACTTGAAGAAGCAAACAAGTTATCGCTTCTTCCCGATGAGCTTGAAAAAACGGCGAGACTAAGACTTGAGTTTCCTGATTATTCGCTTGCCAGACTTGCGGCGGAATTTACACCGCCTATCTCAAAGCCCGGCTTATCGCACAGATTGAATAAAATAGTTGAGCTTTCCGAGTCGGTCCTCGGAAAGAAGGATGATTAAAAGAAAGGGAAGTATATGGGAGAATTTGTTCATCTTCATCTTCATACAGAATATAGCTTGCTTGACGGTGCGGCAAAGATCTCCGAAATAGCAGACAAGGCTATCGAATACGGACAGGACGCAGTTGCCATAACCGACCACGGCGTAATGTACGGAGCGGTAGAGTTTTATAATGAGTTAAAGAAAAAAGGCGTTAAGCCCATTATTGGATGCGAGGTATACGTTGCGTCGCGCAGTAGACATATGAAAGAGGGAAAACAGGATAACTCCGGAAATCACCTCGTTTTACTTTGCAAAAACGAGATAGGATATAAGAACCTCTGTTATATGGTCTCACTCAGCTTTATCGACGGATTTTATACCCGTCCGAGAATAGATATGGAGCTTCTCTCAAAGCATAGCGAGGGACTTATTGCACTTTCTGCTTGTCTTGCAGGTAAGATACCGCAATATATTCTTTCGGGCAGTATGGAAGAAGCGGAAAAATGTGCGCTTGAATATAAAGCAATTTTCGGGGATGATTTTTACCTCGAGGTGCAGAATCACGACCTTGACGATGAGCGAAAGGTTGCCTACGGAATCAAGCTTATAAGTGAAAAAACAGGCATTCCGATGGTTGCGACGAATGACGTTCATTATATTAATCGCTCTGACTCGGATATGCAGGCAATTCTAATGTGCATACAGACGAGCAACGTTATAACCGACGGCAAGCCGTTTGGATTTGAGACCGATGAGTTTTATTTTAAATCCACAGAACAGATGAAGCGCCTTTTTGCAGGGTATAAAGGTGCGGTAGAAAATACCGTTAAAATTGCAGAAAAGTGTAATTTTGATTTTGAATTTGACAAGCTTCATTTACCTGATTTCAAGGCGGATGACGGGCTTTCACATAAAGATAAATTGCGCCAAAATGCATACGCCGGATTTGAGCGACTTATAAAAGAAAACAGGATCACTTTCCTTAACAGCCCAAGGGAAACCTACGAGGACAGAATAGAGTACGAGCTATCCGTCATTGATAAAATGGGCTTTAATGCGTATTTTCTTATCGTCAGTGATTTTGTTTCGTATGCGAAAAGAAGTGATATACCCGTTGGACCGGGTAGAGGATCGGGCGCGGGAAGCCTCGTTGCATTCTGCGTTGGTATTACCGACGTTGACCCCATTGCATTTGATCTGCTCTTTGAGCGTTTCCTTAACCCCGAACGTGTATCAATGCCCGATTTTGATATAGATTTTTGCTATACGAGACGCGAAGAGGTTATTGATTACGTTAAGAGGAAATACGGAGAAGACAAGGTTGCACAGATAGTTACATTCGGTACTCTTGCCGCAAGGGCGGCAGTAAGAGACGTTGGTCGCGCGCTCGGAATGCCTTATTCGAAGGTAGATACCGTTGCAAAGCTTATACCGCACGAGCTTAATATTAGCATTAAGGACGCTATTTCCACAAATGAGCTTAAGGCTCTTTACGAGACGGATGCCGAGGTTAAGCGACTTCTTGACGTAAGCCGAAGCCTTGAGGGAATGCCGCGCCACGCATCAACTCACGCGGCGGGTGTCGTTATCACCGAGAAGCCCACGCACGAATACGTACCGCTTTCTTATAGCGGAACGGGCGTTGTCACTCAGTTTGATATGAACACCGATGCGAGCCTCGGTCTCGTTAAGTTCGATTTCCTCGGTCTTAGATACCTTACCGTTATTCACGATGCCGAGCGATTTATTCGCGAAAAAAATCCGCAGTTTGATATATCGAAGGTTTCGTTCGATGATAAAAAAACGTTCAAGCTCCTTTGCGATGGCAAAACGGACGGCGTTTTCCAGCTTGAATCGGGCGGAATGAAACAGGTCCTCACAAGGCTTGCACCGTCAAATCTTGAGGATATAATTGCTTGCATTGCATTATATCGCCCGGGTCCAATGGACTCGATCGATAAGTTTATCGCAAGAAAGCACGGCAAAGAGGCGATAGAGTATAATATCCCCGCCCTCAAAGATATACTTGATGTAACGTACGGTTGTATAGTTTATCAGGAGCAAGTAATGCAGATATGCAGAAAGCTTGCGGGATATTCTTACGCAAGGGCAGACCTTGTAAGACGCGCTATGTCCAAGAAAAAAGAGGACGTAATGAAAGCTGAGCGCGAAGGCTTTATCGGCGGTTGCCTCGAACGCGGTGTTTCAGCTAATCTTGCAGACGAGATATTTGAGGAAATGGTCGGATTCGCTAAGTATGCGTTTAATAAGAGCCACGCAACTGCATATGCGGTATTGTCCTATCGCACGGCTTATCTTAAGGCGCATTATCCCGCCGAATATTTTGCCGCGCTTATGACGAGTGTGCTTGATAACACGGCAAAGCTTCGCGAATATATTATAGACGCACAGCGCAACGGTGTAAACGTGCTTGCGCCCGATATAAATATCAGCCGTTCTGATTTTACTGTTTCCGACGGTAATATAAGATTTGGACTTCTTGCGATAAGAAACGTTGGAAGGAATTTCACGAGCGCCGTTATACGCGAGCGTGAAAAGGGAAAATTCAAATCCCTTGATGAGTTCGTTTCAAGACTCTCCTCGTCCGATCTTAACAAAAGAACTCTTGAGTCGCTTATCAAATGCGGCGCGTTTGATTCGCTTGGAGTTACGAGAAGCTCGCTTTTATCCTGCTATGAAGCTATTCTTGATGCAGAGCAGGAAAAGAACAGAAATAATATATCCGGACAGCTTGATATGTTTTCAATGGCTATCGGATCGTCGTCTGCCGCAAAGGCGTATGAATATCCCGCGCTTCCGGAATATAGCCTTAAGGAGCTTTTAATGCTTGAAAAGGAAAGCTCTGGTATGTATTTCTCAGGTCACATGATCGATAACTTCTCAAAGCATCTCTCGACTCTGAAGATCGACTCGATAGCCGAGATCCTTCAGGACACCAACGAAGAAAACATCGTTGAGAACCCGAAATACCGTGATAAGCAGACGGTTAAGATTGCCGGAATAATTACCGCGAAGAAAACCAAAACGGTTAAAAACGGCGATACTATGGCGTTCATTAGGGTTGAGGACAAGCTCGGAGAGATCGAGGTCATAGTTTTTGCAAGACAGTATTCGAAATTCAGCTCCGATATATATCAGGAGAATGCAGTCGTTATTGAGGGCAATATCTCAGTAGAGGAGGGAGAGGATGCGAGAATACTTTTATCCGACCTTTCCATTCTCAAAAGCGATCAAGAGGTTGAGGTTAAAAAGCAAGTAACCGATGAGCGAATTTTCATAAAGGTTGAAAGTCTTTCCGATCCTCGACTCACAAGGCTGACGAGAATAGCGCTTCTTAATCCCGGTAATGCGGCGGTTGTGGTTTACGATGCGCAAAGCAAAAAATATTCCAATATGACCGGTGTTGCACTCAAGCCGACGGATGACGTTATCGGCAGATTAAAGTCGATTTTCGGCGATGGAAACGTCGTAAAGAAATAAATTACGTTATTGACATCGCAAAACATTTTATGTATAATAATTATTACTTAATTTGATCTAGGGGGATATGCTATGAAAATTATTGTTGACATTATCCTTGTACTTATAATTCTTATAGGCGGATTCGTTGGCTATAAGAGAGGATTTATTGTTACAGTTACGAAGCCAGTAAAATGGTTTCTTGCTCTAATTCTTGCCGTTACGCTCTGTAATTCTGCCGCTGAGGCGGTTATCGAACCGATCATCAGCGAGCCTGTAACGAATCAGATAACGGAGTACCTTATTGAAAAATGCCCCGATATGACGGCAGAAAACGTTTCGGACGAGCTTCCTACCGTTTTGAGGCTTGCCGCGGGTATAGTTGACGTTGATATCGATTCGTTTGACGGCGCTGATATAAACACCCTCGTTTCACAGATCGTTGAATCGCTCGCAACGCCCACGATACATCTGTTTTCGGTATTGATCGCATTTGTTCTCATTTATATTATAAGCAAGATACTTCTTGCGATCCTTATCGGCATACTAGACAAAGTCTTTGACGTTGGATTCGTCGGCTCGGTCAACAGATTCCTTGGCGTTATATTCGGCGCGGCTTTTGCATTCGTTATTTCCTGGCTTGTCGTGCTTGGTTTCGGATACGTTATCAGCACCTCGCTCGTTGAGGATATCGAGATGCTTCGGGAGTTTGACGGCGGATATATTTATGATTTCTTTGATAGAATAACTCCGCTTGAGCTTCTGCTCAGCTTCTGATGATTTATTGTTTAGCGAAAAGAAAGGTATTTTAAATGGAAATTCAAAGATGTGCGAGATGTAAAAAGCGCCCTGCGGCGGTATTTATCACTCGCATAGAAAACGATAATAAAATTAACGAAGGACTTTGCCTAGTTTGTGCAAAGCAGCTCGGTATAAAGCCCGTCGACGATATGCTTAAGCGTATCGGAATATCTGAGGAAGATATTGAAAATATGGCAGGAGAAATGAGCGAGCTTTTCGGAGGCGATATGTCGCTCGAGGCTCAGGATGAGAACGCGGTTGATGGCGGTGCTCCTGCAATCGATTTTCAGAAGCTCTTCTCCGGTCTTGGACTTTCGATGGGACAACCCCCGAAAAAGCAGGAAAAGGAAAAAAATCGCAAGGATGCGCCCAAGGAGGATAATAAAAAGATCCTTAAGGCGTATTGCACAGATCTCACCGAAAAGGCGAGACTTGGCAAAACCGACAGAATAATCGGAAGAGATCGAGAGCTTGAGCGAGTTATACAGATACTTTGCAGAAGACAGAAGAATAATCCCTGTCTTATAGGCGAGCCGGGCGTTGGTAAAACGGCGATTGCTGAGGCTCTTGCGCAGAGGATCGTTGACGGCAACGTTCCCGAAAGGCTTCGCGAGTCGGAAATCTGGCTTCTAGACCTTACTGCGCTCGTTGCGGGTACTCAGTTCAGAGGTCAGTTTGAATCACGTATTCTCGGACTCATAAAAGAGGTAAAGAGCGCAGGAAATATAATCCTTATGATCGACGAGGTTCACACTATCGTCGGTGCAGGAGACTCCGAGGGAAGCATGAGTGCGGCAAATATCCTTAAGCCTGCGCTTTCAAGAGGAGAGATCCAGGTTATTGGCGCGACTACTCTTAAGGAGTACAGAAAATATATCGAGAAGGACAGCGCTCTTGAGCGCAGATTCCAGCCCGTAATGGTAAATGAGCCATCGGTAGACGAAACGGTGGAGGTTATTAAGGGAATCAAGAAATACTACGAGGGATTCCACGGAATAACCATTCCGGATGAGGTCGCTAAAAAGGCGGTAACTTATTCCGAGAGGTATATAACCGACAGATTTCTTCCCGATAAGGCGATAGATATCATTGACGAGGCGGCATCGAGAGTTGCTCTTGCGTGCCCCGAGATCAATGAAAAGAAGCGCAATGATAAAAAGCTCGCTGAGCTTAACAAGTCGCTTGCTGAAATGGAAGCTAAGCTTGAGAAGCCTGAGGGACAAACAGAGGAAAACTACAAGGCTATTGCCGATATAAAGGTTGAGAAGCTTAATCTTGAAAAAAGACAGGCAGAGCTCTCCGAAATTATATCCGGCATCGCAGTTACCGTTTCCGACGTTGCGAAGGTCATTGAGATATGGACGGGAGTTCCTGCGGCGGATATAAGCGCCGGCGACATCGGCGAGCTTAACGGACTTTATGACAGAATCTCTGACAAGATTATAGGTCAGAATGAAGCGGTTTCTGCAGTCGTAAGAGCTGTAAGACGCAAGAGAGCGGGAATATCGTATAGAAAGAATCCCGTTTCCATGATATTCGCAGGTCCTACGGGTGTTGGTAAAACCGAGCTTGTAAAGGTCCTTGCAGACGAGCTTTTCAAGCAGCCGGAATCGCTTATAAGGCTTGATATGTCCGAGTTCATGGAAAAGCACTCGGTTTCAAGAATCATAGGAGCGCCTCCCGGATACGTTGGATACGACGAAGCAGGTCAGCTCACCGAGAAGATCAGACGCAGACCCCACGCGGTCATTCTGTTTGATGAGATCGAGAAGGCGCACCCCGACGTTCTTAATATACTTCTTCAGATACTTGACGACGGAAAGATCACCGACGCGCAGGGAAGACAGGTTAATTTCGAGAACGCGATAATCATTATGACGACGAACGCAGGAAGCGAAAACACGACTTCAATTTCCGGATTTGCCGAGAGCAAGGAAGAGAAGGCAAAGGAAAAGACCGAAAAGGCTTTGTTTGGATTCCTTCGCCCCGAGTTCATAAACAGAATCGATGAAATAATAACCTTCAGACATCTTGACAAGAAGGACTTCGAAAAGATCGCTTCTCTTATGCTTGGACTTCTTCGCGATTTCCTTTCCGAAAAGGGAACGAGGCTTTCGTATGACGACGAGGTTCTCGCATATATTGCGGACAAGTCGTATTCTGATAAATTCGGCGCAAGGAATATGCGCAGATTCGTTGAGAAGAATGTTGAGGACAAGATTGCAAATATCGTGATCGATAATTACGGCAAGGTTGTTCTCGGTATTCATCTCTCGGTTAAAAACGACGAGATTTGTGTTGATAATATTTAATTTACATTTTTATAGGAGAATAAATCATGGCAGAATGCACGCATAATTGCGCAACTTGTTCGCAAAAATGCTCAAAAGAATCGATGCTTGAGCCTCAGAATGCCGCAAGCTCGGTCAAAAAGGTCATCGGTGTCGTAAGCGGTAAGGGTGGCGTCGGTAAGTCTCTCGTTACTTCGATGCTCGCCGTTACTATGCAGAGGCGCGGATACAAAACGGCTATCCTTGACGCCGATATCACAGGTCCTTCGATCCCGAAGTCATTCGGACTTAAGACCGGATGCATTACCGGAAGCGACCTTGGAATGTTCCCGGCAATCACAAAGACCGGAATCGAGGTTATGAGCGTTAACCTTCTCGTTGAGGACGAGACCAAGCCCGTAGTTTGGAGAGGTCCTGTAATTGCGGGTACTGTTAAGCAGTTCTGGAACGGAGTCGTCTGGAATGACGTAGACTATATG
>JAZLEH010000180.1:0-3433 GCA_045615165.1 Eubacteriales bacterium
CTGAAGTCCTCTTTTGCGTAAAGAGCGTCCTTTTCCTTCATTATATCGTAGAGGCGCTTGTTACCCATTATAACGGTATCGAGAACCGTAAATTCTTCATAAGCAAAGTGATTCTGCTTAAGAACTGACATTCTGATATCGGCAGGGATCGAAACCTCACCCTTTGTAGGTTCAAGCTCTCCGCAAAGAATACGGAGAAACGTTGATTTTCCCGCACCGTTTGCACCGATAATACCGTAGCAGTTACCTGGAGTGAATTTGAGATCTACGTCCTTAAAAAGAAGCTGACCTCCGAAATTAAAGCTTAAATTTGAAACTGTAATCATTTTATTTTATCCTATTATATATTTCTCTTATATTCTCGATTATATATGTCGGCTTGGTGTCACTTTCCTCGGCATCCTTTACCGTTCCCTCACCCGAGAGAACGAAGATCGTATCAACGCCGGCATTGTACCCCGATGCGATATCGGTATATACTCTATCGCCGATCATAACCGAATCTTCCTTAGAATAGCCGTACTTCTCCATTGCGAGCAAAAGCATTTCGGGCTTCGGCTTTCCGATAAAGGTAGGCATTCTTCCCGTTGCTCTTCTGAGTATGTCGGCAAAAGAGCCGCAGTCGGGAACGTAACCGTACCAGGTCGGGCAAACCCAATCGGGATTTGTTGCTATATATTCAACGCCTCGTCCGAGAAGAATGCACGCGTCGTCAAGCTTCTTGAACGTAAGCTCGGTATCATTTGATATAACAAGTCCGAAAATATCATCCTCAAGCTCGGTCGTAACGTTCACGCCTGCGCATTTTAACTGTTCGGTGAATGAAACGGTACCCATTGAATAGAATTTCTTGCCCTTAAAGTTATTATTAAGATAAAGAATCGTTGCATCCGTCGAGGTTAAGAAGTCGTCCTCCGTCGCATCAATACCAAGCTTTTTAAGCTTCGCAACGTAGGCGTCAACGCCTTTTGATGAATTATTAGTAACGAAAAGATATTTGCCGCCCTTTTCCTTTACCTTAGCAAGAAAATCAAGCGTTCCGTCAAAAAGATCGTTATCAAGATATATAGTTCCGTCCATATCGAGCAGAAAGAACTTTTTTTCTGAAAGCTGTCGCATATTTTCCTCTCATAAATAAAAGAGGCTAAGCCTCTTTTATTTTAATTTAATCATCGGGATATCCGTCGGGGTTCTGCTTCTGCCATCTTGCGGCATCCTCGCACATCTTGGCGAGGTCACGCTCTGCTCTCCAGCCAAGAACCTCATAAGCCTTAGTGGGATCTGCATAGCATTCTGCAATGTCACCGGGGCGACGAGGAGCGATCTTATACTTTATGGGCGACCCCCATTCCTTGCCGAACGCTTCAACCATCTGAAGAACCGAGTAACCGTTACCCGTTCCAACGTTGATATAATCAATTCCGTTCATTCTCTTGGTGTAATCAAGCGCCTTGAGATGAGCGAGAGAAAGGTCAACTACGTGAATATAGTCACGAACGCCCGTTCCGTCGGGAGTGTCGTAATCATCACCGAAAACGCCGAGGCATTCGAGCTTGCCTGCCGCAACCTTTGCAATATAAGGAAGAAGATTGTTAGGAATTCCTCGGGGATCCTCTCCTATAAGTCCGGATTCGTGCGCACCGATAGGATTGAAATAGCGAAGCACGCAAACCGAAAGTTCGGGATTTGCCGCCGCAGTGTCCTTAAGTATGCGCTCTATCATAAGCTTTGTTTCACCATAGGGGTTGGTGGTAGAGAGCGGGAAATCCTCTCTGATCGGAACGGATTTCGGGAGACCGTAAACCGTCGCAGACGAGGAGAACACGATTCTCATAACCTTATGCTTAAGCATAGACGAAAGAAGATTAAAAGTACCGGTCAGATTGTTGTGATAATACTTGAGCGGAAGCGAGCAGGATTCACCAACCGCCTTGAGTCCTGCAAAATGGATAACGGAATCGATCTCGGGATGAGTCTCAAACACCTCTTCAAGCTTTTCTTCGTCAAGAAGATCGCATTCGATAAATTCAGGTCTTTTACCTGTAATTTTCTCTATTCTGTCAAGAACACAACGCTTGCTGTTCGAAAGATTGTCTACGATAACAACCTCGTCACCCTTTGAAATTAACTCAACTACCGTATGCGAACCGATATAACCGGTTCCGCCTGTTACAAGAATTGACATAAAAAGAATTCCTTTCTTAACTTAAAACAAAAAAGAGTAGCAAAACCACTCTTTTTTGATAATATTAGTCAGCGTAAACGCTAACCTGCTTCTTGCCGCCGGAAATGTGTTCAAACTTAACCTTTCCATCAACAAGCGCAAAGAGAGTATCGTCAGTACCGATACCTACGTTCTTACCGGGATGGATCTTGGTTCCGCGCTGTCTAACGATGATGTTGCCGGCGATAACTGCCTGACCATCAGCTCTCTTAACGCCAAGGCGCTTAGACTCGGAATCACGACCGTTCTTAGTAGAACCAACGCCCTTTTTATGAGCGAAGAATTGTAAACTGAGCTTTAACATTTCTTGTACCTCCATAATTATTGTGGCTCGTAGCCTGTAGAATGCTTAGATCTCACGCTCGATCTCTTTAACGTCAAGGAATTCATAATAATCCTCAACGAGATCCATAAGCTGGAAGAAATAAGCCTGTATAAGACCGGAAACTGCAAATTGCTTCTTTTCATCACTCTCGTATTTCGGGAGTGCGGATTTTGCGATCAGCTTGATATCGGTCGTCTTCTCATCGATCGTGTAATCAACGTGCGATGCGTACGAAACCTCGATAGCATTGATGATCAGCATAGTCATACTGGAGAGAGCCGCGCAAAGAACGTCGTCCCCTGCTTCGCAATACCCTGTATGTCCATTCTCTTCAAATCCGTAATAGAAACCGCCGGACTTATAAAATGTGATTGTTGTCATTTAATTCAAGCCTCGATTTTCTCGATCTGAATCTTGGTATAGTCCTGACGATGACCGATCTTCTTCTTCTCGTTCTTCTTGGACTTATACTTGATAACGTCTATCTTCTTAGACTTACCATTCTTAACAACAGTTGCAACAACAGTTGCTCCTTCTACATTAGGAGTACCAACAGTCATAGTCTCACCGCAAACTGCGAGAACCTTATCGAAGGTTACCTTCTCGCCCTCAGCAACGCCAAGCTTCTCAACGAAAACTACGTCACCCTCGGATACCTTGTACTGCTTTCCACCTGTTACGAAAATAGCGAACATGTAAAGCACCTCACTTTCGTGTGTAATCGCTACGGTAGGTGTATGTATAACATACTTATAGAACCAACCAATATGCGTCATTATATTTTACCACTTGTAAATATAAAAGTCAATAGATTTTTTAAATTATTATTAATTATTTTTTAAAAAATGCGGCACTTTTATGAAGTGCCGCAAAAAATTAGTTAT
>JAZLEH010000181.1:0-5142 GCA_045615165.1 Eubacteriales bacterium
GTCGTATACCGCATTTATCGTAGTCAGTCTGTTCAGCTCCTGCTTGCCGAAAAGATACCCCGACGTAATGTCAACCTTATCAAAGCGGTAAGTCCGCATATTTATGCACCTCGATTTTGTTATATAATTATTAATTAATTATAACATAAAATCAAGGAGATGTCAATGAAAAAGTGCAGAGTTCGGAGAGCAGAGCGCAGAGTTACGGAAACTTTTCGCGCGTTGCTCAAAAGAATTTAATAAAATAATTTCCGAGCCGAAGCTCGGAAATATACCTTCACTTTCCGCTTTCCACTTAAAAAAGCCCCCTCGAGGGGGCTTTTTATCAGTGGCAATGATCGCAACTTGCGCAATCGTGGAAGAGCTTGCAATCGTAAGCTATACCGTTCTTATCGTAATAATCCTTGACTGCCGCCTTGACCGCTTCCTCGGCGAGCACCGAGCAATGAAGCTTCTGCGCGGGAAGTCCGTCGAGTGACTCGGCAACTGCCTTGTTGGTCAGCTCCATAGCCTCGCTTATCTTCTTGCCCATGATCATCTCGGTTGCCATAGAGCTCGATGCGATTGCCGAGCCGCAACCGAAGGTCTCGAACTTTACGTCTACGATCACGTCATTCTCGATCTTGAGATATATCTTCATAATGTCTCCGCATTTTACGTTGCCGACCTCGCCGACGCCGTCAGCATCCTCGATAACGCCCACGTTTCTGGGGTTGCGGAAATGATCCATTACCTTTTCACTGTATAATGCCATTTTAAATTCCTCATTTCAAAATAAATTCTCTTTTGCCCGATTCAAGATCGCGCCAAACGGGGGACATTCCGCGAAGAAGCGAAACGACGTCCTTCACCGCTTCGATAATATACTCTACCTCTTCCTCGGTGTTCTCCTCGCAAAGCGAAAGGCGGAGCGAGCCGTGCGCCACGTCGTGCGGGCGTCCGAGTGCCAAAAGCACGTGACTGGGGTCGAGCGAGCCCGATGTGCAAGCCGATCCGGATGATGCCGCAATTCCCTTATCGTCAAGAAGAAGCAAGAGTGATTCGCCCTCGATTCCCTCAAAGCATACGTTTACGTTGCCGGGGAGTCGCTTCTCGGCGTCGCCGTTGAGAATCGAATGCGGAATTTCGAGCAGACCTTCAACGAGTCTGTTGCGAAGTTTTGTAAGCTTCTCTGAATTTTCTGCGATAGCCTCGCAAGCTTCGTCAAGCGCAGCAGCCATGCCCATAATCGCGGGGATGTTTTCTGTTCCCGCGCGTTTTCCTCTTTCCTGCGCGCCGCCATAGATAAGATTCTGAAGGATGATTCCCTTCTTGGCGTAAAGCACGCCAATGCCCTTCGGTCCGTGGAACTTATGCGCCGAGAGGGAAAGCATATCTATATTTTCTTTTACTACGTCAATCTCGATATGACCTACCGCCTGAACCGCATCCGTATGGAAGAGCACGCCCGCCTCACGGCAAACAGCACCGATCTCGGAGATGGGCTGAACGGTTCCGATCTCATTGTTCGCGTACATTACACTAACAAGACAGGTATCGGGACGGATGGCGTTCTTGACGTCTTCAACCTTTACGATTCCGTTATCGTTGATGGGAAGATACGTGACCTCAAAGCCCTGTTTTTCAAGAGCTTCAAGCGCGTGAAGAACAGCGTGATGTTCAAAAGCGGTGGAAACAATATGCTTTTTGCCCTTTTTCTCACCAAGGCGCGCCGCCGTGACGATCGCCTGATTATCCGCCTCGCTTCCGCCCGACGTGAAGATGATCTCACGCGCGGTGCATCCGAGACGCGAAGCTACTCTTTCCCTTGCGTTTGCCAGAGCTTCTGCCGCCACCTGACCGTCCGAGTGGAGGCTCGAGGGATTGCCGTAGATCTCACTCATATATGGGAGCATCGCTTCGATTGCCGTACGGCTCATTTTGGTCGTTGCGGCGTTATCTGCATATATTTTCATTGGTAAAACCTCTTATAGTTACATTTTTGCCCATAATATTATACAATAAGCTAAAGCTCTTGTCAAGAGAAAGATATTATCTTATTTAATTATTTACCTTATATGTAACAAAAATCCGTCCCGAAGGACGGATTTTTGCTTTTGTTATAATTAATCCTGAACGTCAGGGCCTGTGACTTTGTCGCTCTTCTTGGCAAATTTCAAAATAGAGTCGGTGATGATATTACCGGAAAGATATACGCTCTGAGTGCCGTCGAGAACCTCGAACTTAGCCTTCGCTCCGTTAATGTAAGAATAGAACGAGATCTTACCGTTGCTGATTCTGAGAAGGCTTTCGTCACATCTGATCGTACGTCCCGAAATAACGTTGATGCTGCCCGAGCCGTTGAGATTGAACGCGACCTCTGTGGTTCCCCAGGTAGCCGTGTTGAAGAAATTAACCGCGCCCGTGTAATCGTTCTTAGTCAGAACGATATCGAAGTTTGTTGCGCTACCCTCATCGCGAAGGTTAACGAGCTGGCTGTTAACGAATTCAGCGGTGCAGTTGCCCGAAAGAACGACTGCGATGTCACTGCTGTCAACTCCGAGACCGAGGACCTTAACGTTCTCCGCACCTTCAAGGATCTCAATTCCCTGCTTGATGCAGATGGTGAAGTTGTTGTAAAGGATCTCGTTCTTGCTCTCACCGATGCGGAAGGTGGTGGAGTAGTTCATCATCTCGTTGAATACGAGGCTCCAGTAGTTGGGATTTTCTGTGCTGTACCAGCAGTTGGTGGTGAAGTGACAGTCACGGATGATACCGTTCTCACTTCCGCCGCCGACAGCGATAGCATTTTTGAGACCTACGCCCCAAACGAACTCGATATAGTGATTATCGCACTTGTAGCTTGCAAAGTCGATGCCGTTGTAGGAGGTCGATGTACTTACGTCTACAACGTAAACGTTCTTGCCCTTACCTCTGATCGAGTAGGAATAGGGCTGGAGAGCGGCGGGCTTCTGCTCGTGATAGATGATGGAAAGTCCGAAGATGCCCGCGCCGTCGTAAAGATCAAAGAGCGCTTCGCCGTCCGGATCGTTCTTACCGAATGCGGTATAGATCTTTGTTCCGGTTGCGTTACGGTGCGCATAGCAGGGAGCGATGGTCGAGCCGCGAAGCTCGATGCCCTCCCAGATATCGATGCCCGCGCTTACGTAGTAGATACCCGAGGGAATATATACCGTTCCGCCCGTAGCCTTAAGATCGTCAAGAGCCTTCTGAAGCGCGGCGGTGATATCCTCGTTTGCCTTTGCGTTATAGGGAGCTTCCGCGAGGTTGATATAAGCATTGGACTTCGGCTTGGTAACGACGTCCTTGGTGTAATCCACCTCGGATCGAGTGGGGAGAGTATCGTCATTCAGGAGCTTGCCATCGAATGCAACTCCGGTAACGGTGGAATTGAGAAGTCTCTGCGCCGAGTTTACCATATTTGCGATAACGCTTCCGCCGTTTGACGAAAGAGCGCAAGAGGTATATGTAAGATGCGCATTGCAGCAGGTCAGTACAGCGTTCGCGCCCGCGCTTTCGATAGTGCAGTCAACGAAGGTGATGTCACCACTCTGATTCGACTTGCCCTCGCCGCCACAGCTCGAAAGCATAGTCACTGCGGTCGCACCGTCGTTTCCGACAGCCTTAAGGGTCGCGCCCGTCATAAGAAGCCAGGAAAGATCCTCAATGTAAATGCAGGAATAGGAATCGGTAACGTTCAGGTTGTATACCTGACCGTTGGTAACTCCGCAGTAGTCGTCATTTGCCTTGGAGCGTCTGCCGACAAGACCCTTGTTGTAGCCCTCGATATAAATATCTGTGATATAGGTCCAGTCGATACGCTCGATGATGATACCGATCGAATTACGGATCATATAGGTCTTGAGCAGCTCTGCATCGGGAGTTCCGGGGAGTCCGCTTTCAAGCCAGTAATCGGGGGAAAAATGGAAGTTTTCAAGCTTACCGATATCAAGGCTTCGGTCGTTGTAATAGCCGAGATGAAGGAAGGTTCCGTAGATATCTCTGGTATACTGAAGCGCATAGATGCCCGCGCCGGTGTAGTCAAATCCGTAATAGGAGTTAACGAAGGTAACGTTACGGACGGCAACGCCGTCGATCCATTCCTGCTTGATGGTTGCGGGATAGGGAATCGGCTCACCGTTGACAAAGGTCTGCTCGGGATACCAGATAGCAAGGTTCTGTATCGATGCGTTGGGACCCATCAGGAACGCGGACTTTGCGGGATCTGTCGAGCCCTTGCCGCCGTAGATGCAAAGAACAGTACCCTCTGCAGTACCCGGCTTGATCTCGCCCGCAAGGCTTACGTTATCACCGATAGTCAGCGACTCGGTGAGGCAGTAATATCCCTTGGGAACGTAGACGACGCATCCGTTCATCTGGTCAGCCGCTTTGAGAGCCGCCTTGAATGCCTCGGTATCGTCGGTCTTGCCGTCGCCCTTTGCGCCGAAGGAAAGAACGTTAAGCTCCGCAACGTAATTATAAAGAGTATCGTACTCAGAAACGATGAGACCCGTCTTGATCTCGCCCGTGTAAGCGGGAGTATCGGTCGCGCCGACGAAGTTCACCTTATAAGCGTCGGTGTAATCGAAGCCTTCCTTAACGGTGAGAAGCTCCTCGGTCGCGTCGCTTACCTTATCGTAGCCCGCGGGAATTGCGGTCTCGGGAGAATAAGTACCAACGAGAGTAGAGTTAGCCGAGCCGAGATAAAGCTTCTGGAACTCGCTGAAAGCCTTGGAAAGCTCCTGATCGTTCGCGCCCGCGATGACGATCTTGTTGCCTTCCTCACGAACGACGTATCCGCCGTTTGCCGCGATCTCTTCAGCAGCCTTTTGGCTTTCCGCGCGGTTGGTGTTACCGATGAGGATCTCAAAACGCTGTGAATTGTCTTTCTTTCCGTCATAATCGGTTTCAAGCTCGAATTTTACGTCGAAAAGATTAAGGAAAACGTCCTTGAGCTTCATACCCATACCCGATTCAAGAACGGTGGGGTCGAGGGGGCGGACGATCGTATAGACAGGCGCGCCGTCAGCAACGAACTTGTCCGCAGGATCGATCTCGGGGGGAGTTTCTTCGCCCTCGGTCTGAATGAAGTCCGAGGTAGATTCATCAACCTCGCCGTCGCCCGAACAGCCGGAGAGGGGC
>JAZLEH010000182.1:0-9063 GCA_045615165.1 Eubacteriales bacterium
CCGACTTAGGCAGAGCACCTTCTTGACGAGGTTGGAATCACCGTTAACAAGAACGCGATCCCCTTCGACACTCAGAAGCCCTTCGTAACCAGCGGTATCAGAGTTGGTACTGCGGCAGTTACCTCTCGCGGATTCAAGGAAGAGGATCTTGCAGAGGTTGCTAAGCTCATCGCTATGACTCTTAAGGACTTCGAGAAGAATCAGGATGAGGTTAGAGCGCGCGTTGCTAAGCTTTGCGCTAAGTACCCCCTTTACGAGTAATTTGAATACATTAAGGTCGGCTCATTTCAAAAGAGCCGACCTTTTTTATTGACTTTTTGAATTAGCTATGCTAAAATCGTTATATAATATATAAAAAATAAAAAAGGCGGACCGCTATGGAAAATATAAAATGTGAATGGGATCTCTCCATTATATATAAAGACGAGAAGGATTTTCTCGCGGATTTTGAAAAGGCGTCAAAGCTTATAAAAAGCTTCGCAAAGCACGAGAAAACGATGACTCGCGGTGCTGGTGAGCTTTACGCTACGCTCTCCGATTATACCGCGATCGACGGAATTATAGAGCGCCTCTGGCAATACGCATTCCTTAATTTCTCGCTTGATACCTCTAATAACTCCTATCAGGCAATGACGGGTAAGATGCAGACTCTTGCAACCAAGGCAGGGGAGGCGTCGTGGTTCGTTGAGCCGTATTTGCTTAAGCTTGAGAGATCGGTTATCGACGGATGGTTTTCCGAGCTTCCCGAGCTTGAACGCTTCCGTAGGATGATTGAGAAGATCCTTCGCAAAAAGCCGTATATCCTCTCAGACGACGGAGAGAAGATAATGTCGAAAATACAGGACGCCCTCGGCACTCACGACGATATCCGCTCTATCTTCTCAAACTCCGACCTCCGATTCGGTAAGATCCGCAACGAGGAGGGGAAGCTCGTCGAGCTGACCGACACGAATTACGTGACCTGGCTTATGTCGAAATCACGCAAGGTCCGTCAGTCGGCGTTCAAGACGATTTATAAAACCTACGCGCAATTTGCAAACACCTACGCAACGATGTATAACGGACGCGTAAGGGAGAGCGTGACCTTGGCAAAGGTTAGGGGATATAAGGATTCCTTGACCGCATCGACCTTCCACGACGAGGTAACGCCTGATATATATAATAACCTTATAAGCACCGTTCGCACGGGGCTTCCATCGCTTTACGAGTATTACGAGCTTAAGCGCCGCATTCTCGGAGTTGAGAGGCTTCATTTATACGATATCTACACACCTCTCGTTGAAAGCTTTGAAAAGAAATATACCTACGAGGAATCGGTTGATGAGGTTCTTAAAACCGTCAGCGCGTACGGAAGCGAGTATTACGAGGCATTGAGATCCGGTCTTTGCGAAAAGGGATGGGTAGACGTATACCCGAAAAAGGGAAAGAGGAGCGGTGCTTTCAGCTCCGGCTGTCCCGGAACTGAGCCGTATATCCTTATGAACTTTAACGGCGAATACGACGACGTTGCAACCCTTGCGCACGAGGCGGGTCACTCGATGCATACTTATTATTCAACCAAGGCAAACGAGCCGCATAATTCGGGCTACACCCTCTTCGTTGCGGAGGTCGCCTCCACCGTTAACGAGCTTCTCTTGGCGCACAGAAAGCTTGCAGAATGCAAGAGCGACGACGAAAAGCTTTATATCCTTAATAATCTTATCGAGACCTATAAGGGTACTCTGTTCCGTCAGACGATGTTTGCCGAGTTTGAAAAGGAGATGCACGCGATCTCTGCCTCGGGCGAGACTCTCACCGCGGAGGTTATAAAGAAGAGATATTATAAGCTCGTCAAAAAATACTTCGGTAGCGGCGTCGTCTGTGATAAGGAGATCGCGCTTGAATGGGCGAGAGTTCCTCATTTCTACCGTTGCTTCTACGTTTATAAGTACGCGACCTGCATTTCTGCCGCGTCTGCAATAGTTAAGCGCATTGAAACGGAGGGCGAAGCCTATGTAAATAAATATATCGATTTCTTAAGATGCGGCGATTCAAGATCTCCGCTTGAAAGCCTGCTCGTCGCAGGAATCGATATGACCGATCCCTCAGTCATTAAGTGCGCGTTAGACGATTTTGACCAATCTCTTAAACAGTTTAAGGAAATCTACGAGAATAAGATCAAATGAAAAAGTTAATTAAGTCAGCATTGCTAGCCTTATTTATCTTCTGCATTTTCGGTGTTAATTCCTTGGCAGAAGAGGATCACGAATTTGATATCTCCGCGTCGGAATACGACGAAGTCGTTGCCACCTTGACGGAAAAGGACGGAAAATACGAGCTTTTCATATCGGGCGTCGGCAGTATGACCGAGTTTTCGGATACCGACGACCTTCCGTGGCGCGAATATGCCGAAAGGGTTGATTCGGTCATAGTAGGAGAGGGAGTTGAAAACGTTCCGTTCGCTATATTCAAATACGCCTCTCGCCTTGAGGTAAGAAATATAAGCGCCACGATCGATATCACCTACGAATACGATATCGAATATTACGGCCACGCTATATCCACTATGGCAACCGTTGCAAGGGATTGCTCTATCGATGCGTTTTACTTTATCTGTGATTTTCACGACGCGCGTTGCACGGAGTGCGGATACGAATGCACGAGCCACGGCGGAGGCGCACCGACCTGCACGGAGTACGCCCTCTGCTCAATATGCTCCTATCCATACGAGAGATACCTCGGTCACGATATGGCGGCGCAGGTTCCCGAGAAGCCCGCAACCTGCACCATCGACGGTATGCTAGCGTATTCCACCTGCAATAGGTGTAAGCTCTGTTTTCTCGGTGACGGAAGCGTGGCTTCACCTGAGGAGCTCGTAATAAAAGCGGGGCATAGGTTCGGCGAGCTTATAGAAGCCGAGTCTCCAACCTGCGATAAGCTCGGCGTTATCTCGTATTCCGTTTGCTCGGAGTGCGGACTTAAAAGAGATGAAAACGGGGATGAGATAGACTCAACCGTTATTCCGATGCTTGCGCACACCTTCGATGATCCGCCATCCTGTAAATCCTCGGCAATCTGCACCGAATGCAAAAAGACCGTGTCGGATAAGGATAACCACGAGCTTGTAAGCTATGTATACGATAAATCCGGCCACTCGCAAAAATGCGCCTGCGGCGAGCTTGTGACCGCCCTTGAGACACACTCGCTTTCCTCAAATATAATTAAGGAAGCGACCGAGGAAGAGGAGGGTGAGATACTCTACTCCTGCAAGTGCGGATATTCCGATACCGTTAAAATACCTCGCCTCGAGGCTGATGATCCGCCCGCAAACGATACGCCGACGGAGGATGTACCTCCCGCCGACGATGAGCCGAATGATGACGGAGAGAACTCAGAAACCGAAGAGGATGAAAGCCGAGTCGGACTCGTGCTGATAATTTCCGCGTCAATAATCGTCGGATTATCGCTTGTATCGCTTTTAATCGTATTAATTATCAGAAAGAGAAAATAATGAAAAGACCGACGAAATTCCGTCGGTCTTTTGCCGTATAGCCCGAAAAAACGACCGAAAGGCTGATAGGGGTTGTAATTTATAAAAAAGCGGGCTAAAATTATATCCGATAACGAAAGGAGATAAAGTATGCACGCAATTAAAACATTGGGTCTTACTAAAAAATATAAGGATATAACCGCGGTCAGATCACTTGACCTTGAAATCCCGAAAGGCGAGCTTTTCTCTCTCCTCGGCGTCAACGGCGCGGGCAAATCAACGCTTATAAAAATGCTCTCCTGCCTTGTAAAAGCAACCGACGGAGAGGCGTTTATTAATAATCACAGTATATCGAGTGAAGAGGCGCTCGTGAAGAGCGTGATCGCCCTATCTCCGCAGGAGACCGCAATCGCCCATAACCTCTCGGTGAGGGAAAATCTCGAGCTTATATGCGGACTTCACGGCTTCTCATCGGAAAAGAGCAGGGCAAAGATCGACGAAATGATCGAAAAATTCAATCTAACGCCCGTCGCCTCAAAAAAAGCGGGTAAATTATCGGGCGGATTTAAAAGGCGGCTCAGCATCGCAATGGCGCTTATAAGCGATCCTGAGGTGCTGTTCTTAGACGAGCCGACTCTCGGGCTTGATGTGATCGCTCGCCGCGAGCTTTGGGAGGTCATCCGTAATCTGAAGGGCAGGGTCACGATCATACTTACGACTCATTATATGGAGGAAGCGGAGGCTCTCTCCGACCGTGTCGGAATTATGAAGGAGGGCAGACTTCTCGTCGTCGGAACGCCCGACGAGATAATAAAAAAAGCCTCTGCCAAAAGCTTTGAGGACTCATTCATTTTTTATGTAAGCGAGGGAGAAAAATAAAAATGAAAATATATTCTTTCTCTAAGAGGTGTGCAAAGGAAATTCTTCGCGATCCCGTAAATTTAGGCTTCGGACTTGGCTTCCCGATAGCGCTTCTTCTACTCTTTCGCGCTATGCAAGCGAATATTCCCGTCGAATTGTTTGAAATTAGTACTCTTGCCCCCGGAATGGGGGTGTTCGCGCTCTCGTTCGTAACCCTCTTTTCCGCAACCCTCGTCGCAAGGGATAGGGAAACGGCATTCCTCGAGCGGCTTTTCACAACGCCGATGCGCTCGTTTGAATTTATCCTCGGCTACACTCTTCCGCTCGTCGTGATCTCGTTGCTTCAAAGCGTTATTTGTTATATCTTTTCGATAATTCTCGGACTTTCGGTGAGCGTTAATATCCTGTTTGCACTGCTACTTATGATTCCGATCTCGGTTTTCTATGTCTCGGTCGGACTCTTCTTTGGAAGCTTACTTAACGTAAAGCAGGTTGGCGGAATATGCGGCGCGCTTTTCACAAACCTTTCGGCTTGGCTCTCGGGCGTTTGGTTCGATATCTCACTCGTCGGCGCGGTGTTTGAAAGGATCGCAAGCCTCCTGCCGTTTATTCACGCAGTCGAGCTTCAGCGCGCCGTTGTCAGCGGCAATTTCAACGGAATTTTGCCGCATCTTTATCCCGTTATCATATACGGAGTGGTGATGACCGTCGCAGGCTCACTCGTATTTTTAAAGCAGATGAAAAAATAATCAAAAAGGCGGGGAACATATAATTTCCTCGTCTTTATTTTATGGAAATAACGATATCCTCGTTAGTCATCGGGTGCGGAAGCGTTATCTCGGAGCAGGTGAGGGAATAGCCGCCCTCGGCTTCAGTTCCGTAAAGGAAATCTCCGACCAGCGGATGCCCGATGTGAGCGAAATGAACGCGTATTTGATGCGTCCTTCCCGTGTGGAGCGTGACCTCGCAAATCGCGTTGCCGCAGTCCTCGCCGATCACGGTATAATCTGTTATCGCAACCTTTCCGTCCTCGCGCACGACTCTCCGAAGCTCTCCTTCTTTTTCGCGTGCTATAGGCGCGTCGATCCGAGCGCTTTTCTCTCTCGGTATTCCCGAAATAAGCGCGATGTATTTTTTGTGTATTTTCCTATCCTTCATCGCTCGCCCAAGCTTCGCCGAGGCAAAGGGATTTTTCGCAATGATAACAAGCCCCGCCGTGCCTCTGTCAAGTCGGTTGACTGCCCTGAAAACGAACCCCTCGCCAAGATAATGGCAAACTGCGTTTGCCAAGGTTGGAAGATGGTTTCCGCGCGACGGATGCGTCGGCATATCCTTTGGCTTGTTGACCGCGAGAATGTGATCGTCCTCGTAAATAATGTCGAGCGGTATGTCCATCGGCTCAATGTTTTCGCTCTCCTCGTCGGGGAACGAAACCTCAACCGCATCACCGCTTTTAACCTCGGCGCGCATCGTCACAACCTCGCCGTTAAGCTTAACCCCGCCAAACTTTACCTTTGTCACAAGCGCGGAAGAAAATCCAAGCCTGCGCTTAAGAAAATCAGACATCCGAATGCCGCCGACGATTCCGTCAGCCGTTATAGTAAGCTTTTCCATTTCTTCCTCCCTTGTGAATTTTATGAGTGTATTATACCATAAAGTTAAATGAAAATCAAGGTAGCATTTTATCGTTTATAACATCTGGCCATATATATATTTATACTACCGTGAGCGTAACCGGGCGGTTTCATCTCCTCGTGGAGCGAAGCCCATTCGCCCCGTCGTCGATGAAAGACGGGAATTTGCCATCGCGGTTTTTACCGAGTGCAAAGCAAAATGGTTTGTACGGAGCGTTACTGAGTACTCGCTCAGGCAATTTTTTGAACCCGATTCGCGCGGCGAGCTTTATCAAAACATAGTAGAGCAACCGGCAATGGCATAAATTTTGTGCTTAGCAGGTGGCGCGAGCGGGTTCAGCCGATCCCTTTTTATTGGTGCGGGAGACGGGTGAACGAGCGAAAAACAGTTAAAAACTGTTTTTGCGAAGAGAAGTCAACAAAGCAAGGAGTTGAGCGAGAGAGAAATCACGAAGCGCAACGACTATGCGACTTGACTGGGGAACCTTCAATTCCCGAGAACACCGCATATCTGCCATGCGTGGATATGGGGTGTCCTGCCCGCACAACACAAAGCAGAAAAGAAAACAAAAAGTCTGAATCAAGCAAATGCCTAATTCAGACTCTTGTTGGTGCGGGAGACGGGAATTGAACCCGTACGGTAAAACCACACGCCCCTCAAACGTGCGCGTCTGCCAGTTCCGCCACTCCCGCGGCAACGCAAATTATTATACACGAAATAAATCGAATTGTCAAGGGGTTTTAGAAAAAATATTTAAAAAAATTAAAATATCGCAAGGGAAGCTATTTTCCCTTGCGATAAAAGGCTGAATTAGTCGAGAATGCCCTCAACGGGAGTAAGATTCCAGAGCTTTGCAAGGCCCTTAAGAACCTCGTCGGGAATTACGTTAACAACGTGACCGAGTGCGAGCATATAGATCTGTGCGGTCTTTTCAACAGTCTCGATAAGACCGAATGCCTCGTCCATATTCTTACCCGTTCCGTAGATACCGTGGTTAGTCCAAACGACGAGTCTGTACTTCTTCATCTTCTCAGCGGTAGCTTCGCCGATCTCGTTAGTTCCGCAAACCATACAGGGAAGAACGCCGACACCGTCGGGGAAAACTACGATTGCTTCGGTATTCGACTGCCAGAGCTTATATGTAAATTCCTTTTCATCGGTGGAGCAAACGGTGTTCATCGCGATAGTGTAGGTGGGGTGGGAATGCATAACGATTCTGTGGCTGGGGTCAACTGCGAGTCTTGAAATATGGCTCATCATATGAGCGGGGAACTCGGAGGTGAACTTTCCGCCGTCCTTATAACCCCAAAGGAGCTCTGCGGTAGTACCATCCTTTGCGATACGAACGATACCGAGGTTAGTTTCGGGGTCTTTATCAACGTTTTTGAAATACTTACCCGTACCCGTAACGATAAAGATCTTACCGATAAGAGCGGTTGCGTCAAATCCGGTGGGAATGGTGCGGATAACCTTAGTCGTGTCGATATATTCGCTCACCTCTTTTTCGTCGAGAAGGTAGCTGATGTTTCCGCCGTTTCTCTCATCCCATCCGAGACGGTACATATTGGCGGTAGCCTCGCGCATTTCGGTTATGAAGGGCGCTTCAAAAATGTTTTTCATATTTTATATCTCCTTTAAATTATATTCTCTTTGAAATAACTTCTTTTTCAAATTCCTCAACCGCGTCGAACCAATCGTCTGAAAGATTCTGTCTTTCAAGATATTCGTTCCATACGTCGGAGAGGGGAAGCATCTTAAACTTTTCGTTAAGGTAGAGTATCTTCGTGAAGTTTGCCTCATTCTGAAGCGCCTTAAGCTCCTCAGCGGGGAGAAGGAGCGCGGAAAGAAGCGCCTTGTGGATAGAGCGAACGCCTGTTACCCAAGCGCAGAGTCTGTTGATGCTTGCATCAAAGTAGTCAACGCCGATAAGAACCTTCTTTTCGTTACCGTCTCTTACGATCTCCTTTGCGATCTCGCGAAGTTCATCGTCAAGAATAACTACGTGGTCGCTATCCCATCTTACGGGTCTTGAAATATGGAGTGCAACATTGTCGTAGAATGCAAGGAGCGAGGGGATCTTATCCGAAACGACCTCCGTCGGATGATAGTGACCTGTGTCAAGCAGGCAGCAGATACCCTTTGACGCCGCATAATTCTGATAGAATTCGTTGCTTCCTACGGTGTAGCTTTCAAGTCCGATTCCGAACACCTTGCTCTCAACCGCGGGAATAACCCACTCTTTATCATAATTTTCAAGTATTTCGTCGAGCGATTTCTTAAGGCGAACTCTCGGCGAGAGTCTGTCCGCGGGGATGTCCTTGTATCCGTCGGGAATCCAGATGTTTACCATACAGGGCGTGCCCATAGCCTTGCCCATTTCTGCGGCGATCTCAAGGCACGCTTTTCCGTGCTTGACCCAGAATTTTCTCGTCGCTTCATCGGGGGAGGAGAGAGAGAGTCCGTCCTTCATCATCGGGTGAGCGAAGAAGGTGGGGTTGAAATCAATACCCATACCTCTTTCCTTTGCAAACTCAACCCATCTCTTATAGTGCTTCGGCTCAAGGGCATCACGTCCGACGGTCTCGCCGTCCTCGAGTATCGCGTAGCAAGCGTGAAGATTGAGCTTTTTCTTACCGGGAATAAGCGCAAATGCCTCGTCGATATCTGCCATGAGCTGTTCGGGTGTGGTAGCCTTGCCGGGATAATTTCCGGTTGCCTGAATTCCGCCCGAAAGAGCCTCCTTGTTATCAAATCCGCCGACGTCATCACCCTGCCAGCAGTGTATGGAGACGGTAACGTTCTTCAAGGTTTCAATAGCAAGCTCGGTATCGACTCCAAACTCAGCATATTTTGCCTTCGCATATTCGTAATTTCTCATATATTTTCTCCTAATCTTATAAATTGCGTCTTAAGATTTCCTATCGCGGTCGCCTCTATCGGAAGAGCAACTACGCGCTTGTAGGTGTAGCACTCGGTAAGGTAGTTGAGATAACCGTTCTTTGCGCCGCCGCCTACTATGTATATACCCGGGTAGGTCTTGCCCGTGTTGTTTTCAAGGTCGTCTATCGCCTTTTTATAACCGAGGGCAAGGCTGTGAT
>JAZLEH010000183.1:0-3081 GCA_045615165.1 Eubacteriales bacterium
GTGACCTTTAATTCACTCCGTTAAGGCTAAAATCATAATGCAGGTTATATACATAAGACCGGCGCGTTCAAAGGGATACGTGCGCATCGGAATATCCGATGAGGAAAGTAAATATGATTTTACCGTCTCCGAGGCTGATTATCGCCTCGGAGACTCTCCGCTTGTCTCGGATAATTTAACACGGGATAGCTTTCTCATTCTGCACCGCTCGGATGAGCTTTATCGCGCGCGCCTTAAGGCTATGCGAGTTCTGGAGTTCGGCGATAATAGCGAACGAATGCTTAAAATGAAGCTCGCGAGAGCGGGATTTTCCGCAGGCGTTACGGATGAGGTCGTGCGCGAAATGGTATCGCTCGGCTACGTTAACGCAAGGCGACAGCTTGAAAAGCTTATTACCTACGAAATAAATACGAAATTCACGGGCAAGGCGAAGCTTTACCCGAAGCTTATGGCAAAGGGCTATTCCCGCTCGGATATAGAAATAGTTCTTGACGAGCTTTTGTATCGCGGAGAGGTTGACCTTGAGGTGTCAAAAAAGCGCCTCATCGAATCAAAGCTCGGCGAGGACGCAACGGATGAGGAGATCCGCGCCCTTCTTTACAAGCACGGATATCATAACGATTAAGATTTGAAATGAATTACGGAAAAGAAAATAAAAGCTTTAAAATTGGATTTTTTGACGGAATACCGATAGGTCTTGGCTACCTCTCGGTTTCCTTCGCGTTTGGAATATTTGCGGTTGCTGAGGGGCTTTCTATCTGGCAAACGGTGCTTATTTCAATGCTTAATTTAACCTCTGCGGGTCAGCTCGCGGGCGCGCCCATAATAGCGTGCGGAGGCTCGTTTTTCGAGCTTGGACTTACTCAGCTGGTTATCAATTTAAGATACTCGCTGATGTCGGTCTCGCTCTCGCAACGGCTTGGCGAAAGCGTGCGTATGCGCGATAGATTCCTTATATCCTTCGCAAATACCGACGAGGTGTTTGCCGTTTCGTCGGGTAGGGGAGAGGCACTCGGCAGACGATATTTCTACGGCCTTATTATACCGCCGTATCTCGGCTGGACCTTCGGCACTCTCTTCGGAGCGGTCGCTGGTAATATCCTCCCGAGCCTCGCAATAAACGCCCTCGGAATAGCGATATACGCGATGTTCATCGCGATAATCGTCCCCGTGATGAGAAGGAGCGCTACGACCGCCCTCGCGGCTGTGTCGGCAATAGCGCTCTCGTGTCTCTTCTTCTATACCCCCGTGTTAAAAGAAATACCCTCGGGATTTGTGATAGTTATATGCGCGGTGTCGATTAGCGCGCTCTTCGCCGTCCTTGCTCCGATACCCGATGAAGAGGAGGCAGAGGCATGAACGATATCGTGAAATTCTTCTTATACCTTCTCGTTATGGCGGGAGTAACCTATCTTGTAAGAATGCTCCCCCTCGTCTTCTGCCGAAGGAAGATAAAATCCCGCTTTGTACGCTCGTTCTTATATTATATCCCCTATACCGTACTCGCGGTAATGACCTTCCCGGCGATATTCTACGCAACGGGATCGCTCTGGTCGGCAATCGCAGGCACAGTCGTCGGAGTCGCCCTCGCATTCTACGGGCGCAGTCTTCTGACCGTTGCCGCAGGCTCTGCCGCAACCGTTCTCATTGCTGAACTGATAATCAAATATTTAATATAAAAAATGAGGATCGCAAGATCCTCATTTTTCGTTCAGAAAGGTCTCACCTTATCGGTGAATATAATTGCAGGCGCGGTTGCCCACGGATGGCAAAGGCTGGTGTTCCATTTCTGGTCCTTGCCCCACGCTTCGTAGGTGAGCGTTGCGCCCTCCTTTATCATATTGAGCCATGCGCCCTCGTCGGTTGCAAGCTCGATGCAAAGCTCCTTCTCACCCGCGAGCTTGAGCGCCGCGAGGGTGAAATAAGCCATATAAACGCCCATCGAGGTGAGCTTCTTATTCTTTATCTGATTTACGAGTCTTGCCTTAAGCGCCTCGTCCTCCGTGCCTATATTGAAGAGAAGAGGGAATACCGACGAATGAACGGCGGAGTGCATTGATCCCGGGGCATCAACGAAGAGACCAAGCTCATCGTTATAGAACGCCTTTTTGAAGGAGGAGAGCGTTTTCTCGGTGTCGAGGTTGCGCTCTATTCCAAGCGTCTTATAAAGCTCCTTAAGTGAGAGCTTGAGTCCGTACCAGAGCGCGTTTATCACGTTGTGGATTCCGTAATCGACCGGGCGGGTGAGGGGGAAGTCGTAGTTATCGCGAAGGTTCGACGGCCAGTCGACGAGATTCCATTCAAAGACTCTGTCAAGAAGCCCGTCCTCGTTCTCGTATTTCTTGTAATAGTTATACACGCCCGTGGCGTATGGCTCGCATTTTTTGATGAAATCAAGGTCTCCGTCTACCGAGTATATCCAATTGAGTATAGACGGGAATTCAAGCGAATAATCGGCAATCTCCTGCATAAGCGAGCAGCAGCAGGTCGCCATAATGCCCTCGCAAATAAAGCTTGAATCGCAGAAATTCTCTATCGCGTGCTTGATAAGCGTGGTGTCGCCCGTGACGGCAACGTGCGCTCTTCCCGAAACCATCAGGTCGCCGAGATACGCGCCCTTTTCGCGCGTGGGGCAGTCGAGGAATCTTTCCTGCGTGCTGTATTTGACCGTGTTCCTGCAAAGATCAAGCACGGGGCGAAGCTTTTCATCGCTCTCGGAGGGGACGAAGTTGTCGGTGAAGGGATAATGCCTTACGCGCATTTTGATATCCGAGACGGCAACCGAATCGGGATAGAGTATTTCGGCGTAGCGGAACGCCTTGTAATCATACTGTAAAAGCAGGTCCTCTTTACCCGAGAGGATCATTTTTTCTTCATAACGGCAGTTGCAACGCATCTCAAAGCGAACGCTTCCGTCCTCGCAAAGCTCCTCGCCGTAGTGAAGGATCACCTCGTCGCCCTTATTTCCGACAGCTTTAAGTGAGAGGATTCCGACGGCCTCTGTGGGCATATAAAGTCGCACGCCACCGTCGATCTTCTCGATCCTTTCGGGGATCATATCGTAAACTTCGATGAGGCTCG
>JAZLEH010000184.1:0-10019 GCA_045615165.1 Eubacteriales bacterium
ACGATCCGACTTAACTTTGACCTTGCTTACATCGGTATCGGTAAGGCACTCTACAGCCAGGGCAAGTACGCGGAGGCTGAGGAGATGCTCGCAAGAGCGTATGAGACTCAGTATTCGTCTAAGTCCTTCACAGAGCGCAGACAGCAGATGATCGGTAAGCTCATAGTTCCTATCATTCTCGTTGCGGCAGTAGGCGCATTCGTTCTTATGAAGTTCCTCGGTTATGCGAAGAAGAAGAATAAGGCGGCTACCCTTAAGGTTGGAAGAAAGACGTATTGGGAAGAGCTTCTCTACGTATTCCACCTTGTATTCCATCCGTTCGACGGCTTCTGGGCTCTTAAGCATGAGAAGCGCGGCTCTGTAAGAGCGTCTCTCACCTTTATGATCCTCACTATTGCGGCGTTCTTCTATCAGGCGATCGGTCAGGGCTACTCCTTCAACCCGAGAGGTGACTATTCCACCGTTGTGCTTCAGGTTGTTGCAGTTGCCGTTCCCGTTATCCTCTGGTGCGTTGGTAACTGGTGTCTTACGACCCTCTTCGACGGTGAAGGTAGCTTCAAGGATATCTTCATTGCAACCGGATATTCCTTAGCTCCTCTTCCTTTATTCGTAGTTATTTCAACTATACTTACGAACCTTATGACCGCACAGGAGGGTAAGATGGTTAACCTTATCGTAACTCTTGGTTACGTTTGGGTATTCATCCTTCTCTTCTTCGGCACAATGATCACCCACGACTACTCGATGGGTAAGAACTTCATAACCATACTCGGAACAGTCGTTGCGATGGCAATTATCATCTTCATTATCGTTCTCTTCTCGTCACTTCTTATTAAGATGGTTTCCTTCGTTATCACGATTGCCTCGGAAATTTCGGGGCGGGTATAGAAAGCAGGAGGTAAAAATTGAATATGAAAAAGATAATATCGACTGCTTTGCTTGTTGTCATGTTAGTCACTGCTGTGTTTGCTGCGATCCCGTTTACCGCGGGCGCGGCATACACCGAGGCTACCTCCTCTTCCTCTCTCAAGGTACCTGAGGGAGTGACTGAGGCACAGCTCACCACGGCTCAGCTTGAGACCTATATCAATACGGTTCTTAACTACAGCTACTCCAGCGTTGAGCAGATGTTTGATTACGAGTACTCGAAAGGGTATCTCTACTACGTAGATTCTCCCGCAAATGCGTACACTCTCTACGTAAACAAGTACACGGGTGCGGTTTATTACGTTAATAACGTTACCGGACAGATCGTTTCCAGCAACCCCTATAACGTAAGCGGACTCAGTGCGCTTAACAAATCGCTCCTTATGAGCCAGATCGTCGTTGACTACACTGAAAACATCGATACCACTCAGGGTAAGAGCGACTTCAACAGTATGGACCAGGCTGCGAAGCGTTCGCAGATCAAGGTTTCCGCAATCAAGGGCGGTCTTCGCGTAAGCTACACTCTCGGTGATACCACCACGAGATTCCTTCTCCCCGGTCAGCTCACCGCTGAAGCTTATGAGGAAAACATCCTTATCCCGATTCTTGAGTATTTCGCAGAATTGCTTGAAGCAAACTGCAGCGAAAAGTATCCCGATACCGAATTCTCATTCCTTGAGAATGAGGATTATCTCGCGTATAACTACGGATGCATCAACCTTACCAAGAGCGGTAAGGCTTACGGAAGCTTAAGAGACTACCTTAAGGATATGCTCTCCATAATCGGTAAGGTATTCTCGACTCAGCAGCTCAAGAATACTGCAGAGTATAAGGAGCTTAAGTCCCTTCACACCGACCTTACTAAGCTTACCGGCTTCTACACCGTTAAGAACCCTGCTTCCTTCGACACCTCGAAGCCTGCAGATCTCAAGAAGCTCGAGACGATGCACGCTGATTATCCTGCAACTCAGGACGGCACTGCAATCTACGTATACAGTGGTAACACCATTGAAACCGAGATGCGTATCAACTCGAACATCATTAAGACCTATTGCCCCAACTACACCTACTCAATGATGTATCAGCACGAGGCAGAGGTTGGCTACTCCGTTGAGCTCGTTTCGAAGCCCGTATTCAGATGCTCTCTTGAATACACCTTCAACAACGACGGATCTCTTACCGTTTCGCTTCCCGCAGGCTCTATCGTATTTGATGAGACCAAGTATACTCTTAACAGTATCACTCCTCTTCAGTATTTCGGTGGACTCAACCTCAACGATGAAGGTTATCTCTTCTATCCCGACGGAAGCGGTGCTATCTCCGAGTTCAGCGATTTCAGATCAAGCGATATCAACATTACCTCTCACATTTACGGTCTTGATTACTGTTACTCTTACGTAACCGCAATCGAGGGTGTGTCTCACAGAGCGCAGGTTACTATGCCCGTTTACGGCGCTGTAATCGAAAGCGAGCCCACCTCCATCACCAAGGCAAATCTTGATAAGCTCGGTCTCTCCGTAGACAAGGTAACCAACGGTTTCTTTGCTATAACGGAGGAGGGTGATTCACTTTCATCCCTTTATGCATCGTGCATTCTTCCTTACGTTGGAGTTTACTCCTCGTTCAACCCCTATCCCTCCGATACGTTCAGCCTTTCCGGAACGATTGCCGCAGGTAGCAAGACTGCTGACCAGTACAAGCTCGTTTCCGAGGCTAAATATACCGGCAACTTTACCACAAGATACGTAATGCTTACCGATGAATATCTCGGTAGCGTATATTACGGTCAGGACGCAAACGCTAACGATATGTTCTACGCGGCAGACTACGCAGGTATGGCGACCTACTATCGCGATTACCTCAAGGATAGAGGCGTACTTAGCGCTGTCGAAAATCTTACTGAGGACCTTCCTCTTTACATCGAGGTTCTCGGTGCGATGGATATCACCGCAAAGTTCCTTTCATTCCCCGTAACCAAGTCCATTCCTCTCACGAGCTTTGAGGACGTAGCGACCATTTACACTGAGCTTTCTCAGTGCGAGACCTACGTTGTAACCAAGATCGCTGAGTACAAGCAGCTTGCAGAAGCTGAAGAGGATGAGGTTCAGAAGTATCAGTACGAAAAGCAGGCTGAGAGATATGAAGAGCTTAAGGGTCAGATCCAGAACATTAAGAACATCAATTTCAAGCTCTCCGGTTATGCAAACGGCGGTATGAGCGCAACCTATCCCGTTAAGCTAAAGTGGGCTAAGGCTTGCGGCGGCAGCGACGGATTTGAAGAGCTTGTAAGCGCGGCAGCAACCGCTTCCGAGGCTGATGGCTATAACTTCGGTATCTATCCCGACTTTGACTTCGTATTTATCAACAGAACCGACACGTTCGACGGAATCTCCGTCAGAAAGATCGCCGCGTTGATGGTTGATAACCGTTACGCATCAAAGCAGCTTTATAACTCCGTCGTTCAGTTCTACGAAACCATAGGCACTCTTATCGTTTCCTCCGACGCTATCGTTGAGAGCTACGATAAGTTCCAGGAAAAGTATGAATCCTATGGAAACAAGAAGATCTCCGTTTCCACTCTCGGTTCTACTCTTAACTCAAACTTCGATAAGGATAATCCCCTTAACCGCGAAGAGTCCAAGGCTCTCGTTCAGCAGACTCTTGATAATATGGCGAACAGAGACGGCTACGACGTAATGATCGACACCGGTAACGTCTACGCTCTTGAGTATGCATCTCACATACTTAACACTCCCATTGAGTCGAGCAGACTCCTTGACTCCTCTTATTCCGTACCCTTCGTAGGTCTCGTGCTTCACAGCTACGTTAACTACACCGGTACTCCTATCAACTACTCCGGATCTCCTCGTTACGATCTTCTTCGTGCTATTGAGAGCGGCGCTTCCATCTACTACATACTCTGCTATCAGAACACCTCCTACATGAAGGATGATTCCGACCTCAGCAAGTATTACGGTGTTGACTACATCAACTGGTTCGACGAAATCGTTGAAAGCTACGATGAGATCAACAAGATGATCGGCGACCTTCAGGACTATGAGATCGTTGACCACGAGACTATTATCGTTGAGAGAAAGATCGATGACGATGAGGCTATCGCTAACAGATACAGCCTTCAGGCAGAGATCCTCGAATTCCTTGACGATCAGCTTCTCAAGGCTGTTGACAAAGCACTTGGCGAGCTTAAAGCAAGCGAAGACAGATATACCAAGATGCTTAACTTCAGCGTTGATAAAGAAGCTCTCCTTGCTTCCTTCTCCGACATACTCAACCTCTCTGTTGAGGAGCTTAATACCGAGTGCGCTGACTTCATTGCAAGCTTCAATGAGCTTTGCGCTAAGTACGAGAGCTATTACGACGGCGCTGAGGATGAAGCAAACAACTACGACGTAACCTTCGACACCTTCGTATACGGATCGGGCAAGTACGTAACCAAGTATACCTACATCACCGACTCCTTTGCTAAGGACGAGAATTACGTTAAGACCGATTACACCATTGACGACGGTAACGTTACTATCGTAACCTACAAGAAGGGCAATGACGTTGTAAGATTCGTAATTAACTTCAACAGCTTTGACGTAACCGTTAAGCTCGAGGGCGTTGCTGCTCACGGCCTTAACGAGGGTTGCACTCTCAAGGCGTACAGCTGCATAAGAATTGATGAAGGAGGTAATGCATAATGGAAAAGTCTTTAAAGCTTCCCAGAAGACGTTCAAGATCGCTTGAAAAAAGAAAAGCGCGTAACGGTTACGTCTTCGTTGCACCCTTCATCATCGGTATAATTCTCATTTATATCCCGATTCTTATCGACTCCATATGGTTCAGCTTTAACGAAATCGCAAGAGAAACGCTTGAAACCGGTGAGTTCGTTCAGTTCTACGATAACGTTGGTCTTACCTACTATAAAGAAGCGTTCCAGGATAAAGAGTTCGTATCCGCTCTTATTGCAGGATTACAGCAGCTCGTCCTCGAAGTTCCTGCGGTTGTTATCTTCTCACTCTTCATTGCGGTCGTTCTTAACCAGAAAATGCTTGGTCGTGCAATGTTCCGTGCGATATTCTTCGTCCCGGTTATTATATCGACCGGTTTCATGGAAGGTATCATGACCACGAAGAGCTCTTCGGATAACATTGAGGTTGACCAGGGTGGCGGACAGTCTACCGGCTCCGAGATCATCTCTGTTCTTGACGTGCAGAGCCTCTTCTCGAGCATGAAGGTTGGTACTGAGCTCGTTGTTTACGTCGTTGCAATAGTAAACGGTGTATACCAGTACATCAACTATTCGGGCGTACAGATGCTTATATTCCTTGCAGGTCTTCAGTCTATCTCTCCCTCGATCTACGAGGCGAGCCAGATAGAGGGTGCGACCGGTTGGGAAACCTTCTGGAAGATCACGTTCCCGATGATCTCTCCCATGATTCTTGTTAACGCTATCTATTCGGCAATTAACGCGTTTACTCGTACCTCTAACCCTGCGATGTCATTCATTGCAAAGCAGTCCGGTAGATTCTCCTATATGGCGGCTACCTCTTGGATCTACTTCGGCATAGTTATGCTTATCATTGCGGCGGTTGCAGGTATTCTGTCGACGTTCATCTTCTATCAGAGAAAAGATTAAGGAGGTAGAATGATGGAAAACACAACAGTTGTAAGAAAAGAAACTAAAAGAAAAATTCGCGTTGATTATGAAGGCAAGCTCTCCTTTAAGGAGAGAATGATGAAGAAGCTTAAGGCTTCTAACACTTGGATCAAGGTTGTCGTTAATATATGCCGCTTCATACTTATGCTCGGCGTATCTTACGTAATTCTTTTCCCCTTCATTGACAAGATCGCAGGTTCATTCATGACGATCGAGGACTCTATCGCTCCTACCGTTGCACTTATTCCCACGACCCCCACAGTCAGCATCTATAAAGCAGTTTGGCTTGAGAACAACTATCTTGAGTCGTTCGGTAATACCGTTCTTCTCTCGCTTCTCAGCGCATTGCTTCAGACTCTCGTTGCTTGTCTCGTTGGTTACGGTCTTGCTAAGTTTAAGTTCAAGGGTAACAAGGCGGTTATGATCGCCGTTGTCGTAACGATGATCATTCCTCATATCGCTCTTAAAACCGCTATGGCAAAGCAGCTTATGAACTATGACCTATTCCGTATTTTCGCTTGGAACTACGCAGGTCCTATCGAGCTTATATTCGGTGAGCCGCTTTACTTCGGTGAGACCTTCTGGCCTATGGTTCTTCTTTCGGCTACCGGTCTTGCGTTCAAGAACGGTCTTTATATCTACCTTATGAGACAGTTCTTTAAGGGCGTTCCCGATGAGCTTGAAGAGTCCGCGTACGTTGACGGTGCAAACACCTTCCGTACATTCTTCCAGATCATTATTCCTCTTTCCGTGCCCATGATGATCACTATCTTCCTCTTCTCATTCTCATGGCAGTGGACTGATAACTTCTATACGGGTATGTTCTTCCCGTATCAGACCGTTCCTACCGTTCCTCTTATGAGCAACATGATCGAAAGTATTCCCGGTTCATTGACTGAGCTTCACAAGAACCACGTTGGTTGGGGTGGATATCAGAGCATTATCCAGAATACCGCCGGCATGATGGCGATAATGCCCCTTATCATACTTTATCTCTTCTGTCAGAGATATCTTGTTCAGGGTATCGAGCGTTCCGGTCTCGTAGGATAATCTGAAATAACTAAGGTCTTAGCGTTGTTTTACTTCGCTAAGACCTTTTAATTTTATCTTTTTTTCAGATATTTGCGCATATCGACGGCGCACGCAAGTAAAATTATCGCTCCCTTAATAATGTAGAGCATATTTTGATCGACCGAGAGAAAGTTGAGCCCAACGAATATTATCTGCAAAAGAAGCACTCCGATAACAATTCCGCCGACCTTTCCCGTGCCGCCGACGAATGAAACGCCGCCTATAACGCACGCGGCGATAGCATCGCTCTCATAATTTAGACCCGTATAAGAGGCAATAGACCCGATTCGAGCGCCCTCCATAAAGCCTGTCACCGCGTACATAATTCCCGCAAGGGTGAAAACGAGCACGATAGTTTTGAAAACGTTAACGCCTGAGACGTTTGCCGCCTCTTCATTCGATCCGACGGCAAACATATTCTTGCCGAACACCGTCTTATTCCATATAAACCATATAAGAACGGTGACTATCGCGGAATATAAGATATACTTCGGCACGGGTATTCCGTTTATCCTGAATAGCGGTCCGCTTATAAAGTCAAGATAGCTTTGGTCAAGACCCGATATAGTCTGACCGCCGTTGTCGCCTATCTGGAGGAACAAAAGAATTATTCCGAATAGGATCAACTGTGTCGATAGGGTAACGATGAAGGGATGAAGCTTGAATTTCGCAACGAAAAATCCGTTTACCGCACCTATGATTCCACCCACACAAAGAACGGCGAGTATAACTATCGGAATCGGCAAAACTCCAATTCCCGCGAATATTTTGTTTGAATAATCTGCGCTTTGCAAAAGCGATGCCGCAATGCACGCCGTAAGTCCGACGGCTCGCCCCGCTGATATATCCGTTCCCGAAAGGACTATCGCTCCGCCTATACCGAGCGCGATAGGCAATTTTGCCGCCGTAAGCGATATAACGTTTACCACCGATGCGGTTGAAATAAATCTCGGCTCAATTATTGCAATAACTACGATAGCGGTGATGATTATTATATACATCGCGTTATTGAGAACGAAATCCGATATCACACTAAGCTTTTCTTCGCCGCTTTTTTCTTTAAAATCTCTGAAGCTCGCCCGTGCTTTGTCACCTTTTTTCTTAAAATAGCCAAGCGGTGAAAAGCGCTCGTTGTTTTTTTGCATATTTTTCGGTCCTTTATACGTATTTTGTCGCAAGGCGCATTATCGTCTCCTGTGAGAAGCTATCTTTTTCAACCTCTCCGGCAACCCTGCCGCCCGACATAACGATTATTCTGTCGCATATTCCTATAAGCTCGCTCATCTCGGAGGAAACGATGATGATCCCCTTGTCCTCACGCGATAGCTCGATAATGAGCTTGTATATCTCGTGCTTTGCGCCAACGTCAATTCCTCTCGTCGGCTCGTCAAGGAGCAGGACGACGGGCTTTGTTAAAAGCCACCTGCCGAGTATCACCTTTTGCTGATTACCGCCCGAAAGGGAAGAAATGCTCGTCTCCTGCGAGGGCGTTTTCACCTTCATCGAGCTTATGCAGGCTTCCGTTGCTCCCATCATCGCATTTTTTGAAAGCAGAAAGAGTTTGCGGTATTTTTTAAGGCTTGATATCGTGGCGTTTTCCCTTATCGACAGTATCGCAAATATTCCGCTCTCCCGTCTTTCCTCGGTAATAAGTGCAAATCCGTGCTTCTTTGCGTCGCGCGGATTCTTTATTTCCAGTCTTTTTCCGTCAAGCTCAATATTTCCCGAGCTTTTTTCTCTTATTCCGAATATCGTCTCGAGAAGCTCCGTGCGACCCGAGCCGTCAAGCCCTGCAACCCCAAGTATCTCTCCCTTTTTCAAGGTGAGGCTAGCATCGCTAAGCCCGGAGGCTCGTGAGGAAAGGTTATTGATACGAAGAAGCGTTTCTCCGGGTGCGTTTTCTTTCTTTGGAAATCTCTCGGTAAGCTCGCGCCCCACCATAAGCCGTATGATCTCGTCGGTCGTTATGCTTTTTGCAGGGCTGGTTGCAACCTTTTTTCCGTCGCGCATTACCGTTACCTCGTCGGATATGCGCAGGATCTCTTCCATTTTGTGCGAGATGTATATTATACCGCATCCGCGCTTCTTTAATGCCGATATTATCTCAAAAAGTCTTTCCGCCTCTCTCTCGTTAAGCGATGAGGTGGGCTCGTCAAAAACTATAACCTGCGAATTGTATGAGATTGCTTTCGCAATTTCCACCATCTGCCTCTTTGAGACCGAAAGAGTCTCCATTTTCGCCTTGGGGTCGGTCTCGATTCCAAGCTCCGAAAACAGCTCCTTCGTTTTTGCGTACATCTTTCTTTCGCTCGTCAGCGGAATGAATTTTGCAACGCGGGGGAAGCGCCCAAGCCAAATATTTTCCATAACCGTAAGCTTAAGCGCCTGATTCAGCTCTTGATGCACCATTGCAACACCGCCCGAAAGTGCATCGCGCGAGTTTGAGAACTCGACGGGCTTTCCGTTTAAAAGTATCTCTCCGCCGTCCTTTTTATGAACGCCGAAAAGACATTTCATAAGAGTTGATTTTCCCGCTCCGTTCTCTCCCATAAGCGCGTGAACGCTACCCGATCTCACACAGAGTGAAACTGAGTCAAGCGCACGCACCCCGGGGAAGCTCTTTGAGACGTCCCGTATCTCAAGAAGCGGAATTTCCTTATCCCTCTTCTGCATTGTTTGCCGTGTACGCAGAGTAGGGAATGTTAACTCTCCAAGAGTCAACCAGATTTTCGGACGCAATTCCGGTGAACTCATCTCTTCCTGATTTAAAGTTATCGGATATAGTCACGATTGCCTCTGCCATTCCTCGTGCATCCTGCTTTATCGTTCCCGCCATAAATCCGCTCTTTATCTTCGCCTTTGCGGATGCCGTCGCATCTATACCGAAAACTGGGATAACCTTGCCGCCGCTCTTGTTGTATCCCGCCTCGTTAAGTGCCGCAATAGCACCGAGCGCCATTTCGTCGTTGTTCGCAATAACGAGCTCTACCATATTGTTGCTCGATTCGCTGTAAGCCGAGAGTATCGTTTTCATATAATTGTTTGCCGCCGCGTTTGACCAGTTTCCGTCTTGGTCAACGAGGTATTTATTGGCGTTTTTTGAATCGTAGAAAACGAGCGAAGCCTTTCCCGCACCGTTCAGTATCTTGTTTGCATCCTCAACGGCGTATCTCGTTCTGGCCTCTGCCTCAGCGTTTCCTTGCTGACCCTTGAATAAGCAGTAGGATATCTTTCCGTCACCATTAAGGTCGAGCTTATCATAGTTTTCAATAAGGTAGTTTCCTATAAGCTCACCCTGCATGTGACCCGCCATTTCATAATCCGTGCCGACGAAAACGCATTTGTCATAGCTATCAAC
>JAZLEH010000185.1:0-7592 GCA_045615165.1 Eubacteriales bacterium
GTTTTGCGGGTCGCCGAGGACGTCGACCCCTACGATGCGAGATAAAATCTGTCGCCTTTTGTCCGTGCAAATCGTTATAAAATATGCACCTGTTGTGTTGTAATCAAATGCCTGTAACCTTGTAGGTTTTCTTTTCGGCAATTCTTTTTCCTTATCCATTTTCATCACCCATCCCATTATATCACAAAATCGGCAGAGAAAACAATCTCTCTGCCGAAATTTGTATATTGCGGGTCGCCGAGGACGTCGACCCCTACAAACATTGTGTTAAACATCCTTATGAGAAGGAGCCTTTTGCAGGTCTTTTCATTTTAGTCGTCTCTGTCCTTGAAGAGGAGCGCCGTCATTATCTTAAGCATAATGATGATCACGATTCCTATAACTCCCGTAATGGATAAGAGAGTTATATGCGCCGCGGTCGGGCGAGCGTCGGCGAACATCTCGGTAAGAGTGGATTTCATAGCCGACATCGGGTCGCGAGCCGCCTCAAGCGTTCTTTCGCAAACGTCGCACTTTCCGTCGTTATCCGAGTCGTTGTGCGCCTCTCTTTCTGAAAGAGCGCCGCATATATCGCAGGCAAGCATGTGCTTTTTATAGTTCTGTACGATCCTCGTGAAGCTATGGGAGACGGTTCTCTCCCATCCGCAATCGTTGCAGGTTTCGTCGCAGGAGTCGGAATAGGTGTGCTCCGCCTCGTCAAATTTCTTTGAGCTGCAGTCCTTGCAGGGATACCAGTGCCCGGATTCGTCACTCTCGAGCTTTGCGCTCTTTTTATGCTCGTGATTTATGTCAAAGTTGCATACCGCGCAGGGGGCGTCGGTGCTTGTGTGCGGCTCGGTTGCGGAGGGCGTGTTGCATATATCGCAGATTCTGTAGTGACCGTCGTCGGTCTTTTTATATTCTCCGGTATAGGCGTGTTCACCTATTGCAATGCTCTCAAAATATTCGTGCGAGCTTATCGTGTTGCAATCCGAGCAGGTGTACCAATAGGTTCTATTCGTGAGGCAATCGCCATCGCTTCTTAAGTGATCTAAGTCCTCAATTTTTTTGGTGAAGCTATGGGGAGTGGGGGAGGTGAAAACGGAGCTTTTAAGAATCTCGTTTTCTGCATAGGGGTCGTTAAAATACTTGCCGCAATCGTTGCAGAAATAGTGCTCGCGGTTTCCGGGAGAGGAGCAGGTTGCGGGTGAATATTCTACGTAAGTCAATGAGTGGGAGCAGTAACCGTAAATTTTTATAACTACCTCGCCGCCGATGGAAGCCGCGTTTGCACTATACGCGCCGCTTATACCCATTTCCGTTGCAATATCGGTGAGAACGGAGGAGTCGAAGAACCAAGAGAGAAATTCCGATGCCTTGGCGGTCGAGTTAAGGAAGAGGCTTGCGTACGCGCTGTTTCCCTTAAGGTAATCGGCTACCGATGCCACGTTATAGCCGTCAAACGCGCCGCCCATAACCGTGAAGTAATTCTGCGCGATCGAATTGCAGACGGGAAGGTCGTAGTGCGTGTCGTTTATTTCGTGATCTGCTGAGATATATTCGTCGGTAACGTTGAGGTATGCGTGGAAGGTGTATTCCTCCTGATCGTCCCAGGTGAGGTCAACGTGATAGTATTTTCCGCCGAGGCGAACGTAGTTCCAAGCGTGACCCTCGTATGATGAGGTCGAGGGGTTAAAGCTGTTTCCCGTGACGATGAAGGACTGGATTCCGACGCGCTGAAGAAGGCATTGAAACGCCTCTGCGTATCCGTCGCAAACCGCGTGACCCTCAACGAGTGCGCCGTAGGCGTTGTGCGCGTTTTCCCAACCTTTATCGTAGGTTACCGATTCGGCAATAGCGTCGTGAAGGAAAAGCTCCTTTTCGAAATCGGAGGCTTCGGAGTTAACGAGGGAAAGAAGCTCGTTAATTCTTGAGCTGAATTCCATCTTCGCAAACATAAGGGTTGAGCCGGACATCGTGTAGGAGGGGATAAAGGTGACGATCTTGTCGGTTCTGTCGCTTTGCATCATCGAGTAACCGTTGCCGAGCCAGAAATGCTCTGCGTGATCGTATCTGTATAAGTCAAGAACCATCGCGAACTCGTCTTCGTAGAGACCGCCGTATTCCGAGATGTCTATTTCAGCCTTCGACGCCTCGACGCCGTCAACGAGAGCGTCGTATACGTAGAGGAGATTTTCGGAATTATCGTATTTTGAAAGAAGGCATCTTCCGTAATAATCGATCTCGTAAGAAGGCGAGGAAATCTGTGTGCCGCCAAGGGCAACCGCCGAGGTGGCGAGAAGCGAGAACGCAAGCGCAAGAGTTGCGATGATAGTAAGAATTTTCTTCATATCAATTCTCCTGTTTGTAAAATAATGTGCTTATATATATTGTATAGCTATTCTGTCAAAAAATCAAGTATAAAATGAAATCTTCGTCCAAGCTTTATTGACATATTGCCGCGAAGGTGATATAATAGCCTTGCAAGCTAAAAGGAGATATAATTTGCATTATGATAAAACTCGAGCTAAAAAAACCAACCTCATCACTCGCCGCCCTCGGCGTTGCATTGATGAATTTTATAGCCCTTGCGTTCACGATCGTAAAGGGAATTCAGGAAACGAAGAGCGGAACGGAAAAATTCTTCGCTAACGGATACACGCTCATATTCTCGGACTGTCCGACCGAGCTTGACAGCATCGGCGGCTGGCTCGTCATTTATTCGAAGTTCTATTTCTTCGTCGCTATTGCGATCGCACTTGGTCTTGCGGCGTCGCTTCTTTTGAAAAAGGAGTTGAATTTCGGCAAGGCGGGCACTGCCACCACGATAATCTCATCGATTATGGCGGTCGGATATATGATAAACGGCATCGCGGCAAACGCAGAGGTCAGCGGATACGCGTCGCTTTATTTCACGAGCTACACGCTCGCCTTTATCCCCGCGATAATCATTATCGCGCTTGCAAGCGCACAATTTTATTTAGCCCGTCAGGAAAAGAACGACTTCTGATTTTGCTATCGATCAAGGGACGCCGCGGCATCTGCCCGAGGCGTCCTTTTCATAATTCTTACGATAAAGTTGCGCGTTTTCGCAATAATGTTGACAAAGCCGTCGATTTCTGCTAAAATAAACGCAACTAGGAAAGGAATGATCTTATGAGGAGAAAAGATAATTTACCCGAGCTACTTTCACCTGCGGGAGATATGCAATGTCTCTACGCGGCGGTTAAGGGCGGCGCGGATGCGATATACGTTGGCGGCAAGGCGTTCGGTGCGAGAGCCTATGCGAAAAACTTCAGCATAGACGAGCTTTCCGCGGCGGCAAGATATTGCCATCTTCACGGCGTTAAGCTTTACGTAACCGTAAACACGCTCGTTTACGACAAGGAGCTGGAGGAGCTTTCGGATTTCGTTGCAGAGCTTTGGCGAGTCGGCGTAGATGCGGTCATAACGGCTGACCTCGGCGCGATCAGCGAGATAAAAAGGCGCGTTCCCGGAATGCCGATCCACGCCTCAACCCAGATGTCGGTCCATAATACCGACGGAGCGGACGCGGCGTTTATGCTCGGATGCGAGAGGGTAGTCGTGGCAAGGGAATTGTCCGCGGAGAATATCCGCTCGGTTACGGAGAACAGCAAGGCTGAAATAGAAGCATTCCTGCACGGGGCGCTTTGCGTTTGCCATTCGGGACAATGCCTTATGTCGTCCCTCGTCGGAGGGCGAAGCGGAAACAGAGGCGAATGCGCCCAGCCGTGTCGACTTCCTTATTCAAATAAATACCCGCTTTCACTTTCAGACCTCTCCCTTGCGGGAAGGATTCGCGATCTTATAGACCTCGGCGTTTCCTCGCTTAAGATCGAGGGAAGAATGAAATCCCCCGAGTACGTATACACCGTCACCTCAATATATCGCCGATTGCTTGACGAGGGCAGGAACGCCACCGCGAGCGAGATCGACGAATTGAGAAGAGTATTCTCAAGAGGTGAATTTACCGAATCCTACTTTACCGGAAACAAATTCGATAAAATGACGGGAGTGAGATCGGAGGGCGATAAGGAAATGTCGCGCGCGATAGCTCCTATGGAGTTCTCGCCCGAGCTTAAGAGCCTTAAGGCGTTTGCCAAAATAAAGCTCGGAGAGCCTGCGACCCTCACCCTTGCGCTTGACGACGGACGGAGTGCGACCGCCATCGGACAGATCCCGTCGGAGGCGATAAACGCGCCCCTCACCGAGTGCGGCGTAAAGGAACGTCTCGCAAAGATGGGCGGAACTTATTTCACCCTCTCGACCGACGATATCGAGCTCGTGCTAGACGGCGGAGTTAATCTTCCGCCCAGTGCGATAAACGCTCTAAGAAGAGAGGCCGCCGAAGCGCTTTTATCGCTCGGAAGAGAGCCCGTGTCGAATAATTACGAGCCGGCAGGCTATAAAAGAGCGTATTCAAGGCCGATGAAAACCGCTCTTTTCCTAAAGGCGAACGCTTATAAGGAGCTTATTAAGAGGGGAAGCCCTGCGGCAGGCTCGTTTGATGTAGCATTTCTTCCGATCGATGACTTTGCGGACGGCGCAAACGGAGTATACCTCCCGCCCGTTATAACCGACGGCGAGCTATGCGAGGTCGAGAGCCTTCTTTCTAAATTGAAGGAGAGGGGAGCGAAATACGCCCTCGTCGGAAATATCGGTCACATTGCAATCGCAAAGCGCGCGGGACTTGTTCCGATCGGAGATTTTAGGCTTAATATCACCAACAGAGGCGCGCGCGAATATTATAAAACGGTGGGAGTTCTCGATGCGGTGCTTTCGCCCGAGCTTACTCTGCCGATGGCGCGTGATATCGGCGGCGCGGAGATAGTGTACGGACGAATTCCGCTTATGCTCACAGAGCGTTGCTTTATAAAAGAGAATTTCGGATGCGAGAGATGCGGCACGGCATTCCTCACCGACAGGACGGGCGCGAAATTCCCGCTTATCAAGGAATTCGGTCACAGAAACCTTCTTCTAAACTCTATTCCCACCTATATGGGAGATCGAAAAAAGGAGCTTGAGAGCGCGTCGATAAAGCATACTCATTTTATATTTTCAATAGAGAGTGCCGATGAGGTGGAGCGAGTTATAAAAGCATACGATCGCTCGGCGGCGCTCACGACTGAAGTAAGACGAATAGGAAAGAGATGATAATATGGCAAGACAGAATTTTAAGGCGGGCGCGCTTGAAGCGCCGCTTCCTGCGGTAATGGTTACCGTCGGCGATATGGAGAATGCAAATGTTTTGACCGTTGCGTGGACGGGTATACTTTCAACGGATCCCCCCCGCACCTACGTTTCGGTAAGACCGAGCAGGTTTTCGCACAAGATACTCACCGAGAAGCGCGAGTTCGTTATAAACCTCACGACCGAGGACCTCGCCCTCGCGACGGATTACGTCGGAATATATACCGGCGCCAAGGTCGATAAATTTGAGAAATGCCGCCTGACGAAGACCGAGAGCGCCGTCGTTTCAGCTCCCACCATCAAGGAAGCGCCGATAGCGCTTGAGTGCAAGGTCTTCGATATAATTCCGAGCGGCACGCACGATATCTTTATGGCGGATATAGTTAACGTCTCGTGCGACGATAAGATCCTTGACGAAAACGGAAGAATGTGCTTTGAGCGCGCGAAGCTTATCGCGTATTCCCACGGCGAGTATTTCGCCCTTGGAAGAAAGCTTGGCAAATTCGGCTTCAGCACCGATAAACAAAATAAATCGGTTAAGAAAAGAGCCCCCGCAAAGAGAAACGGGAAGGGAAGTAAAAAATCGTGAATAATGAAAATGCAGAAAAGATAAGAGAGCGTATTCTCTCCCTTATAGATTCGGAGTTTGAGAGCGACGCCGCGTTCGAGCGCGCACTCGGGCTTTCGGAGAAAACGGTCAATAACTGGAGGCGCGGAAGATCTGCTTCGTATATGAAAATGCTTCCGAGGCTTTCGGAGGAATTTCGCGTTAACGTGGGCGAGCTTCTTGATATGCCCCTTCGCCAGAACACCTCGGAGCTCTCCGAGGATGAGCTTCATCTTTTGCACCTTTACAGAAAGTCGCGCACGATGCCGCAAAAGCTTCGTCAGGCTCTCCGAGAGACCATCGAGCAAACGATCGAGCTTTACATAAAATCGGCCGGAGAATTTAAAGGCAAGGGAACGAAAAAGACCAAATAATCTCACACGGGTGAAATGAAAACGGCAAAAGCCAACGCTTTTGCCGTTTTTTTATTAGGTTTTATCTAACTAGATCAGATCTTTTCAACGGAGATCGTAACGGTCTCACCGTTAACGTTCCATTCCTTCTTGAAGGTGAGTACACCCTCGGTGACAGAATCTGCAAGAGTCTCGTCAGCGATCTCAGCGGAGTTGCGCATTGCTATTGCAATGATCGCATCGTTGCCGGAGAATGCCACGCGGATCTTGTCCATAACCTCGAAGCCGGAATCCTTACGCATCGTCTGGATCTTGGAGATGATCTCACGAACGTTTCCTTCCTCGATAAGCTCGGGGGTGAGGTTCTTATCGATAACGACGGTGATTCCCTTGTCGGAGAGGGATTCAAAGCCTTCCTTCTTGGTCATTTCGATAAGAAGGTCGTCACGGGTGAGTGAAACGTCTGCGCCGGGAATATCAAGCTTAAGCGCACCGTTTGCCTCGATTTCATCCATTGCGGCGTTGCCGTCAACGGTAGCGAGCGCGTTCTTGATCTGTCCGAGGTACTTGCCGTACTTAGGACCAACGGTACGAAGCTGGGGCTTGAAGGAGTAGGTGGTGAAGTCTCTTACGCTGTCGGTGAACTCAACTGCCTTAACGTTAAGCTCCTCTGCGATGATGGAGATAAAGCTTTCGTCGGGGGACTTATCAGCCTTAACGTACATCTTAGCGACGGGCTGACGGTTCTTGATGTTAGCGGCGTTACGGCAGGCTCTTCCGAGAACTACTACCTTAACGACCTCGTCCATATTCTCTTCAAGAGACTTGTCGATGAGCGACTCGTCTGCAACGGGGAAATCGCAAAGATGGATCGATTCGGGCGCGGACGCATCAACCGAGCAAACGAGGTTTCTGTAGATATCCTCGGTCATAAAGGGTATCATAGGAGCTGCCGCCTTCGCAAGAGTTACGAGCGAGGTGTAAAGAGTCATATAAGCGTTAACCTTATCAGTGGGCATATCCTTAACCCAGAAGCGCTCTCTGGAGCGGCGAACGTACCAGTTGGAGAGCTGGTCTACGAAATCGTCAAGCACTCTGGTCGCCTCGGTTATCTTATAATTCTCAAGGTAGTTATCAACCGACTTAACAGCCGAGTTGAGCTTCGAGAGAATCCACTTATCCATTACCGAGAGGCTATCCTTATCAAGAGTGTACTTGGTAGGATCGAAGCCGTCTATATTAGCGTAGAGAACGTAGAACGCGTAGGTGTTCCAGAGAGTACCCATAAACTTTCTCTGTCCCTCAACGACTGCCTCACCGAAGAAGCGGTTAGGAAGCCAGGGTGCAGAGTTAGAATAGAAGTACCAACGGATAGCGTCTGCGCCATACTGCTCAAGAGCCTCAAAGGGATCAACCGCGTTGCCCTTGGACTTCGACATCTT
>JAZLEH010000186.1:0-9961 GCA_045615165.1 Eubacteriales bacterium
ACAGTCTCCTTGCAAGTGCGGAATACGGACTTGAAATCACCGCCGCAGTGGCAAAGGGGAACGTTACGGGAACGCAGTTCCACCCCGAGAAGAGCGGTGAGGTCGGACTTTCCATATTAAAGGCATTTTGTGAGTGGTAAGAAAATGAATTTATTTCCTGCGATTGATTTATACGATAAAAAGGCGGTCAGGCTTTACAAGGGCAATTACGCCGAAATGACCGTGTATAGCAATAATCCTCCCGAGATCGCGCTTGATTTTAAAGCAAAGGGTGCGAAATACGTTCACGTAGTTGACCTCGAGGGTGCGAAGGACGGAACGACTCCCAATATTAACGTTGTTGAGGCGATAGTCAAGGCGAGCGGACTTCTCGTTGAGATTGGCGGCGGCATACGCACGATGGAGGTTCTTGAAAGATATTTCTCAGTCGGAGTTTTCCGTGCGATACTCGGCACGGCGGCTGTAAGCGACGAGAGATTTCTTAAAGAAGCCGTTGAAAAATACGGCGAAAAAATAGCGGTCGGAGCTGATATAAAGGACGGCTACGTTGCTATAAAGGGATGGGTTGAAAAATCCGAATATACGACCGACGAATTTTTTGAAAAGATGCAGTCGCTCGGAGTTAAAACCATAATATGCACGGATATATCCAAGGACGGTGCAATGAAAGGAACTAACCTTGAAATGTACGCCGAGCTTTCAAAGAAATATTCCGTTGATATAGTTGCCTCGGGTGGCGTGTCGAGTATTTCGGACGTTGAGGCGCTTAAAAAAATGAATATGTACGGCGCGATAATAGGCAAGGCTTATTATACCGGGGCAATCGATCTTGCCGAAGCCGTAAGGATTTGTGACGATGATAACTAAAAGAATTATTCCGTGCCTTGACGTCAAGGACGGCAGAGTAGTAAAGGGGGTCAACTTCCTCGGTCTTGCCGACGTTTCCTCCCCCGTTAAGCTTGCAAAATTTTATTCCGATTCGGGCGCAGACGAGCTCGTGTTTTACGACATAACCGCATCGAGTGAGGGCAGGGCGCTCTTCACCGACATTCTCACTGAGGTTGCGCGCACGATATTTATTCCCTTGACCGTTGGCGGTGGAATCAACACCGTTGCCGATTTTGACCGCGTTCTTAAATGCGGTGCTGATAAGGTGAGCGTTAACTCGGGTGCGATAAGAAACCCCGAGCTTATCAGTGAGGCGGCTCGTAAATACGGCGACCAGTGCGTCGTTATATCCGCAGACGTTAAGCGAGTTGACGGCGAATTCCGCGTGTTCGCAAAGGGCGGAAGAGTTGACACGGGTATGGAAGCTATAAGCTGGATAAAGAGCTGCGTTGATCGCGGCGCAGGCGAGGTCGTGCTTAATTCCATTGACACGGATGGCGTTAAGGGCGGATTTGATATAGAAATGCTGAAGGCGGTCAGAGCGGCGGTCAAGGTTCCCGTTATTGCATCGGGTGGCGCGGGTTGCGCGGAGGACTTCGTAAAGCTCTTCCGTGAGATACCCGATATGGACGCAGGACTTGCCGCGTCGATATTCCACTTCGGCGAGGTTGAGATACTCGACCTTAAAAAGCTTTTGCAAAAGGAAGGAATTACCGTCAGAATATAAACGGTATATAAAGGAGAAAAGATATGTTCAGTATTGACGAGCTTAAATTTGACGAGCGCGGACTCATTCCCGCAGTCGTTGTTGATTCGATTTCAAATAAGGTTCTTACCGTTGCGTATATGAACCGCGAGAGCCTTGAGATCACTATGGAAAAGGGACTTACCTGCTTCTATAGCCGCTCGAGAAACGAGCTTTGGCTTAAGGGAGAGACGAGTGGAAACTATCAGCACGTTGTCTCAATAACTGCTGACTGCGATAACGATGCGCTTACCGTAGTAGTTGAAAAGGACGGACCCGCGTGTCACACGGGTAGCGACTCCTGCTTCACGAAGCCCATTTATCAGAGCGAGGAGCTCTCAGAATTTACTATGCAGGGGCTTTACGACCTCCTCCTTGACAGAAAGGCTAAGATGCCCGAGGGCTCTTACACTACCTACCTCTTCGAAAAGGGAATCGACAAGATTCTTAAAAAGGTTGGAGAGGAATCCACCGAGGTTATAATCGCAGGTAAAGCAAACGATAAGAAAGAAACCGTTTACGAGATCGCGGACCTTGCATATCACGTAATGGTTCTTATGTGTGAGATGGGAATAAGCGTTGAGGACGTTCATCGCGAGCTTGCTTCCCGTCACATAATTGACCACAAGGTAAAGCAAGAGAAAATGACCAAATAAGGCGGGGCTAGCGTATTTGGGCATAACCGAAAACGAAATAGTGGGGTATGGAGTTTTGCTCTGTGCCTCACTTTTACTTTTTTGCAATTGTTATTCTGAGGTTGAAAACCTGCGGTTTTCTCCAATTAATTAAATTTCGTTTTCTATCGCCGTTTCCTTCCTCTCGTCGTATGATATACGCCTTCGGGTCGGAAGCGACGATTTCTGCTCCGAATCCGTACGCCCCGGGCTAGCGTATTTGGGCATAACCGAAAACGAAATGGTGGGGTATGGAGTTTTACTCTGCACCTCACTTTTGATTTTATGGGTAATTGTTATTCTGAGGTTGAAAACCTGCGGTTTTCTCCAATTAATTAAATTTCGTTTTCTATCGCCGCTTCCTCTCGATTTTTTGTTTACAGAGTTATTTACAAAGAATATATAAAATATATTGACAATCTGTAAAATAAGTGTTATAATTTATCTTGTATTTTATTATGTGCTTTGCACAGAGGAGGTTTTATGATAAAGAAAATTATCGCTTTGGTAATAACTCTTGCGTTGTTCCTCGCAGTTCCGCTTTACGACGTTATTACCAATCCCGCATCGCCTATCGAATTCGGCGCAGGTGATGGAGTTTCCGAAATAATTGAAAATCCCGAAAAGTTCAAGGAGCTTATCGCAAGCATTCCTGACGTTGAGGCATATCTTGAAAACGAGACTATGCTTGACGTTAACCCCGATTTCAAGTCGTTCACGATGGTTGAAAACGGCGTTAGAAAGGAATCTGATCGTCAGCTCAATGGTTATGGCGCTGAAGCTTACTATGAGGTTGAGGAGAACTCCAAGGATCACGTGCTTGAAATGTATTACGCTGAAAACGCGCTTTACTATCATGCAGTTGGTCAGATGACTACCTCTACCGAAAAGTACGGTGCTCAGTTCTATGAAAACGAGTATAACTACAGCTACGACTTCAACAGGGATGATTACAGAGGCGGTGAGCGCGAGGTTAAGGTATATGATATCGAGATCTTCTACTCCAAGTCTATGACTCTTCTTAAGTTCAACAACTACGAGATGTACAATCAGACCAGCGAGACCGAGAACAAGTGGAAGACTGTTGAGGCTGATGCTGATGATGAACAGCAGAAGGTTCTTGCTGCATTCAGCAAGTGCTACGGCAAGTGGATGAAGCTTGAGGCTTATACTGAGGCTGAGATCCAGCAGATGATCATGGAAAAGTACGGCATCACCGAGGAAACCAATCCCGAAGATCTCGACGAGCAGACTATGATCGATATGCAGGTTGAGATGATGGTTTATATGACTGCAAGCCAGGTTTCCGAGGCTTACATCGCTGATATCAACAACTCCAACAAGATGAACGCTGCATACCTTCAGGCTATCGCAGGCTTCATGACCACTGACACCGACGTTAACTTCGACAAGAGCGGTAACCGTTACGAGCTTAAGGAAGGTAACGAATATAAGCAGAATTACATCAACATGCTTAACGTTGGCTACGGATATGACACAGAGAACCCCAACCGCGTTGAAGTTGCATTTAACGTAAACGCAGCTGACGTTTCCGTTGAGCAGGCATTCAAGGTTTCTTCTGAGTATGATTCTACCTACAACGAAGAGAGAACTCTTGAGGTAAGCGCACTTTCTTCCTTCAAGAACGTTGGCAACACTATTGCAAACGTTAAGGATGAGGACGTTAAGAGCGTTTATGACGTACTCGGCGGCGCTCTTGAGCCGGTCATTTACGATATGCTTATGGGAGATTCTGATGAAGGAGGAAATGACTAATGGCACATATTGATAATACTAAGGTTTATGACAAAAAGGTCAACCTCGCTTGTCTTTTTATCTCGCTCGCACTTCTCGTGCTTGCAATATTCGGTTATTCCACCACCCTTGCTGAATTCGATATCGCAGGATTCGGCATTAAGATGCTTGAAGATATCGAGCTTGATATGATCCCCGATATGATCGAGGCTGATCCCTCTATCGTTATTAAGATGATCTTCTTCGTAGTAGTTGCTATTATGCAGTTCATAGCTCTTATTAACGTTATCCGCCTTGTTATCGGTTGGTTCGGATTCATCGGTAAGAAGGATTCGAGAAAGATGGCAAAGAAGCTTTCAAAGCACGCTAAGATTACCTTTGGTACTCTCGCTTCTATCTTCATTATCCACATGTACACCTCGTTCGATAACGGCGTTTTCACCGAGGATGCGAAGAAGCTCTTCGTTATCACCTTCATCGCTGCAGGTATCCTCTACGTTGCAACCCGTTACTACAGATGGTTCGTTGTTGAAAAGGAATCCTACAAGTACTATACCTTCATTCTTATTAGAGACGCTATGTTCGTAGGTCTTTGCATAATGATCTATAGCCTCTTCGTTTCTCCCACCGTTATCGGTGATCTTCTTAACAACTTCAGCAATATGATCCCCGCAATGGATAGCGAGAACTCGGTTATCATGTCGAACGCACTTCTTGCATTCTTTGATTCTGTCATTGCTCTCGTTCTCTTCTTCTTCGTTACCGGAGTATTCAAGGTAGCTCTTAAGTACCTTCCCTTCGATAACTATAAGAGACCCGCTTACAAGCGCGTAGGCGGTAAGTTCATCACCATCTCTATCTTCACTCTCTTGCTTCTTGCTGCGAGAGCGGCAACCGTCGTTCTTATCGGCAACGAGGGAAGCTTTGATTCCACCCTCTTCGTTGATACTCTTCTTGAGAATCTTGATCTTTTCGTTAAGATGGTTCTTCTTGCAATCGGTATCCACGTTCTCGGAATCGTTGATAGCGATGACGAGCTTGGCGAAGTTAAGGTTGCAGCTCCTAAGGCTGAGGCTGAGGAAGCTCCCGCTGAGGAAAACTAATTCACTTTAAATTAAATAGAAAAGCTCACGGAAAATTCCGTGAGCTTTTTGTTATATGTTTTTATTATTCTGCCTTTTCGCCATTGCGATTTTTAAGATAATTAATAAGGAAGAGCGAGCCTATAAGAAGTGCAAGTCCGACAGCCCACATAATAATACAGCTTACAACGCTTCCGAGTGAAGCCGCGAGTCCTGCAACGATGTAGGTCACGAACGAAACTACGGCAACGAGTGCGGCGTGGGGAATCTGCGTGTTAACGTGGTCAACGTGGTTGCAGTTTGCGCCTGCGGAGGAGAGGATCGTCGTGTCGGAGATGGGGGAGATGTGGTCGCCGAATACTGCACCGCCGAGCGTTGCGGAAACGGTCATAAGAGCAAGCGTTCCGCTTCCGCCGAGGATCGTTACTGCGATAGGAACGAGGACGCCGAACGTTCCCCACGACGTTCCTGTCGAGAATGCGATCGCACACGCGAGGATGAAGAAGATTGCGGGCATAAGAGAGTTAATGAAGCTTCCGCTTGAGAGGGTACTTTCAACGAATGCCTGCGCATCAAGGTAGCCGCCCTTAGCGCCCATAATTCCGGAGATGCACCAAGCAAAAGTAAGGATAAGGATCGCGGGAACCATTGCCTTGAATCCCTGAGTGAAGCTTTCTGTTATTTCCTTAAAGGAAACGACCTTTGCAATCATATAATAGAGTGCAATTATGATAAGTGCGAACGTTGAACCGATCGCGAGCGACATACCTGCGTCACAGTTTGAAAAGGCTTCGATAACGTTTCCGGATTGGGGCGTGGTCGTATATCCTGCCGCCTCGTATTCTGCGTAGAACGAAATATCCTCGCCGGGATAAACGGTTATTGCCTCGGCATCGTTTACGGTAAGCTTGATCTTGGAGTCGTCCATTATAGAGTAGTAGTAGGATGAACCGTCTGCATCTGCTTCGCTTGGGATCTGAACGTCTCTGCTTTCAAGATAGGCAATAACTTCTTCTTTATTATAAAGAATGAAGGTTGCATCGTTGTCTGTAACGGTATATGACACTACGTTATCGCTTGAGAATGAAGCTTCAACGCTTGATCCCCAGTTATAGCAATAACCGGTGAAGATCATTCCGCCAACGCAGCAAATGATAAGAACGATAACGGGGATAAGAAGGTGGCGAACCTTGCCCTTGGGGTTAGAGACGAGAACCTCGCCCTGCTCGGCAACGTCATCCGCGCCTGCGTAAAGGTCGCCCGTCGTTTCAGCGATGCGCTCGTTCTTTGCCATCTTGCCGAAATCAAGCTTGAATCGGCAGAGAATAAATACCATTACGATGGTGAGTATAGCGTAGAGGTTAAAGGGGATCGTCTTAATAAATGTTACGAGTCCGTCTCCCTCAAGCTCGCCGGCAACGGCCGCCGCCCAGCTTGAAATTGGGGCTATGATGCATATCGGTGCCGCGGTAGAGTCGATGAGGTATGCGAGCTTTGCTCTTGAAACCTTGAACTTATCGGTGACGGGGCGCATAACCGAGCCAACGGTAAGACAGTTGAAATAGTCGTCTACGAATATAAGGCATCCGAGACCTGCGGTAGCGGTAAGTGCGCCGCTTTTTGATTTTATTTTATTTCCTGCCCATTCGCCGTATGCCCTTGCACCACCCGATTTCTGCATAAGGACGACAAGGATTCCGAGAATTACGAGGAAAACTATTATGGGAGCGTTTCCGCCGACCTTCTCGCTCATTACCTGATAGAGTGTGAACATCGCTTCAAGCGGATTTCCTCCTGCGTACATCATTGCGCCAACGAACACTCCAAGGAAGAGCGAAACGTATACCTGCTTCGTTATCAGCGCAAGGAGTATCGCAATGATTGCGGGCATAAACGCCCAAATTGAACCAACCATAAAAACTCCTTTTATTTAATTAAATATATTGGTTTCATTATTCTAGCATATTTTTTCTCATTTGTCAACAAAAAATGGCAGATTTCAATCAAAAAATGACATCAAATAATGCGGACGAATAATTTCTTGCGCAATATAGGGGAAAAACTACGAATCCTTGCCACTTCTTGTCATCATATATTTCTTCGGCGACTTTCCGAAGCTATCCTTAAACGCTCTGCTGAATGAATAGAGCGACGAGTAACCGAGAAGGTCGGCGATTTCCGTTACGCTTTGCGTACCGTCCGCGAGAAGCTCTCGCGCAAGGTCGAGGCGCTTGCTTTCGTAATATGAAAACAGTGTGTTGCCCGTCGTTGATTTAAAGAGGGATGAGAGATAGGAATAGTTATAGTTTAGAGCCTCCGCAACCTCTTCCAGCGAGCGTATCGTATAAACGTGGGTATCGATATAGTTCATTATCTTATAACACATGGATTCTGCGGCACTTGCACTGCGGATTCGTTTGCGCTCACCGCTTTTTACATCGCGGATTATATAGATCATTATCTGCTTGAATATCAAATATAGGAGATCGTCGGAGAAGGTCTTTCCCTCAATGAATTCCATTATCGCGTCGCAAACGAGGGCGGCTATGCGCTCGTCAGTGAACACTCGCTCCTCAGGTGAGAGGTATGAGGTTGCCGAGTCAAGCGCGCTTGAGTACTCCTCGTTTTCGGTATAGAATGAATAGAAATCGTATTTCATCGGCGCATTTACCGAGGAACGTATTTCGTGCATATCGCGCGGCAAGGAGAGATAAATATCTCCTCTTTTGACGGGGGCGGGGATGCCGTTCGTTATGACCTCTCCCTCTCCGTCGGTTATTATCGTCAATTCAAAATAGCTTTTATGCGAGTGAAGATGCATATTATCTCCGGGCGCAAAATAAAGCCTTCCTATCTGAACGAGGTATATGTCGTTGAACTTCAGCGGATTTTTAATAAAGCTTTTATCAAGATGATATTTCGGCATTTTCTCTCTCGCTTTCTTTTGATAATGGTATTATACCAAAAATCTAAAAAAATGTCAAGAAAAACGCAGATGTGGGGTGAAATACAAAAAAATGTTAAGTTTTAACCAAAAATAAAATATTTGCAATTTTTATATATTTATGCTAAAATAAAATAAAAAACTATAAAGGGGTACAAACAAATGAAAGTAATTGCAGTTATAGGATGTGGAAGAATTTCAAATTTACAGCACCTTCCCGCGTTGTCTAAAATCGACGAGGTAAGAATCAAGTATGCTTGCGATCTTATCAAGGAAAAGGCAGAGAAGGCTAAGAACGATTTCCCGAAGATCGAAAACGTTATAACCGACTACAAGATCGCGCTTGAGGATCCCGAGATCGACGCAGTTTACGTTCTCACTCCCAACTACGCTCACTACACGATCACTATGGATGCTCTTAAGGCAGGAAAGCACGTCTTCTGCGAGAAGCCCATCACGATAAACTACGAGCTCTCCTGCGAGATGGCAGAGGAAGCAAGAAGACAGAACAAGATAGTTAACATCGGCGTTTGCAACAGATATAACAAATCCGTTGAAATGCTTGAAGAGCTTAACAGAGAGGGAAGATTCGGCAATATCTATCACGTTTATTGCTCGTTCAGATCCTTCCGCTCCATTCCCGGACTTGGCGGAGCATTCACCACCAAGGCGCAGTCGGGCGGCGGCGTTCTTATCGACTGGGGCGTTCACTTCTTCGACCTTATTCTCTATATCCTCGGCGATGCAAAGCTTGTTAACTGCACCTGCGACGCTTATTCCGAAATGGCAAAGGATATGAAGGAATATAAGTACGTAAAAATGTGGGCTGAGGATACTAAGGATATCGAAAACGGAACGAACGACGTTGACGACTTTATCTCCGGCTACATCCGCACCGACAAGGCAAGCATTTCCTTCAACGGCGCCTGGGCACAGAATATCAATCAGAATGAAATGCTCATCGACTTCCTCGGTGACAAGGCAGGCGCAAGACTTACCTACGGCGGAAAGTTCGAAATTTACGATGCAAAGACGCTCGAGACCATCACCCCCGAGTATGACATCCCCTCGATGTTCCTTTGCGAGGATCGCGCGTTTATAGAGTCTATAACCACCGGCGAGAAGACCAGAAGCCATATCGACAGAATTCTTGAGAGCGCAAAGGTTCTTGACTATCTCTATCAGTCCGCCGGCGTAAGAAAGGAAATTGACGGCTAATGAAAAAGATTGGCTTCGTTGATTACTACTTAAGCGAGTGGCACGCAAACAGCTATCCCGCGTGGATAAAGGAAGCGGCGGAGAAGCTCGGATGCGAGTATAAGATCGCTTACGCGTGGGCAGAGGAATATACCTCCCCCGTTGATAATAAGACTACCGACGATTGGTGCGCGGCGTACGGTGCTGAAAAATGCGCGACACTTGCCGAGCTTTGCGAGAAGAGCGATTTTATCGTCGTTCTTGCACCCTCGAACCCCGAGACGCATCTTCGCTATGCTGAGGAGGTTCTTAAATACGGAAAGCGTACTTACATAGATAAGACCTTCTCTCCCGATCTTGCCACCGCGAAGAAGATATTCGAGCTTGGCGAAAGATACGGAACGAGCTTCTTCTCTTCGTCCGCGCTTCGCTACAGCAAGGCTCTTGAGGGGCTTAAGGATCTGAAATCAGTGACCACCTTCGGCGGCGGCTCTAATTTCCCCGAGTATGCAGTGCATCAGGCGGAAATGATAATCGCGACGCTTAAGTGCGAGCCTGTCGCCGTCAGAGTTGAAAAGCAGGGCAAGCAGTATATAACCTCCGTGAAGCTTGAAGGCGACAAGGAGGCGACTATGATCTATTCTCCCTCGCTTTCATTCGCTATCGCGGCAGAGAC
>JAZLEH010000187.1:0-8632 GCA_045615165.1 Eubacteriales bacterium
TCTCGTGTTCACTCTCCCCTCGTTAATTTCTCTTTTAGATTAATAAAAACGACCGATTTCGGTTGAAATCGGGCGTTTTTCGTGGTACGCATCGGGTTTTTGCCCATTTCCATACCTTTCATGGCAGGCAAGAGGGTATATCCCGTTTTCTTTTATTGTAAACTATTGTTTACTCGCATTTCGGAACCCGATTCAGCGACTCGTTAAGTGAAAGAAGCTCCTCACGACTTGGAGAAGCGCCCATGACGCTCATCATTCCGACGAGCCTTATAAGGGTAAATGCACCCATCATTTTGAGCATCTCCTCATTAAGCGCCGCCCCTTCGCCTCCATCCTCTTTCGGAATAAGGCGCATAAGAAGCTCTCGCCCCTCGCTCGTTTTCATCACCTCGGAGAGCTTTGACTTAAGCGAAAGGCATCCATCGCGCTCGGTGATATCAAACCAATTAAGCACCGCTATCGACTCCTTGAATTTATACCTCTCGGGGAAGGTTGCAACCCTCCGTATGACAGAGGAGTCACTGACCTCACCCGCCGTTGCCACGATGCGTGACAGCCCCTCGTTCTTGATCTCAAAGCGGAAGAAATGATCCTCCGCGCGCTTCGCATCGACCTTAGCGCCGTTAACGAAAAGCGTCACCTCGTCCATATTTGAATACACGGTGACCGCGGTGCGCTCCTCGCATCTGTCGGCGTATCGCTTAGAGCAAATATGCACGAACGGCTCATCCGAGAGCCACGCCTTATACGCGTAAAACGCATCCTTCCTGTAACGTCGGTCAAAGGTAACGAGCCCCTTGTGATTCATTCCGTTCTCGCCGCCCTCGCACCTCGCGTCTGCGGCAAAATCAAACATATTCCACACGAAGGTCGCAAAGAGATATTTCCGACTGAAAAGCTGCTTTATAAGCTCCTCGTGATAATACGCCTGATACTCCTCCGTATAATCCCCCTGCTCGGGCGCGGAGGTGTGCCAATCAAGCGCCTCGCAACCGTATTCCGAGCATCCGATCGGCGTCTCCGGGTATTTCTTGTGAAACTCGTCAAACCACGCGCCGTTCATTGAGGTGTCTCCGCCATACCAGCCAAAGTAGTGGTTGTATGCAACGAGGTCGGCAATGCGCAAATATTTTGCATCCATAGGACAGCCGGAAAGCGCCGCAACCGCAGTGTATCTCGTCTTGTCAAGCTCGTGGCAAAGCCGATCAAGCTCTCTGTGCGTTTTTATGAGCGACTCGTCCTCACCACCCCTGAGGGTTATCTCATTTGAAAGCCCCCATATAACTATCGACGGGTGATTATAGCATTGAACGATAAGCTCCCGCATCTGCATCATGGCGTTTTCAGCTGCCTCCGGAATATTATGCGAAATATACGGGATCTCCGCCCACACTACAAGTCCAAGCTCGTCGCACAGATCGTAAAACGAAGAGTCGTGCTGATAGTGCGCAAGCCTCACCGCCGTCGCCCCCATCTCATAGATCAGCTCGGCGTCCTCCTTGTGATGCTCGTAGGTTATCGCGTTTCCGATTATCGGTCTGTCCTGATGACGGGAAACTCCGCGAAGCGGGTATTCCTCACCGTTCAGCATAAAGCCGCGCTCCGCATCAAACGCTATGCTCCGACACCCGAATTTCTCCTCAATGCGATCGACCTCTCTTCCTTCCTTTAAGAGCGTCAGCCTGAGGGTGTATAGATACGGATCCTTCCGTCCGCGCCAGAGCCTCGCATTTTCAAGGAAAAGATTGACGCGCGTATCCGCGCTCTCAAGACTGCAAACTACATCTCCCCCACCGTCCATTATCTCATATCTGATCCTCGCGCCCTCGCGGTAATTCGTGACGAAGGTCTCGACCTCGATCTTCGCGCATCTCTCGAAGATCTTCGGGGTTATAAGCACTCCCGATCCGCCGCAGTAATCAAGATCAAAATGCTCTCTTGCGACGCATACTATGTTGACGTCGCGATAGACGCCGCCGTAAAAGGTGAAGTCTGCCATCGTGGGGTATACCCTCGAGTCCTCGGAATTATCAACGACGATCGCAATAAGATTCTCCTCGAGAAGCTCGTCGGTAAGCTCCGCGCGAAACAGGGAATATCCTCCCGAGTGGGTTTTTATAAGCCTGCCGTTAAGGTATACGCTTGCCGTCGAATTAGCCGCGCCGACCTCAAGGTAATATCTTTCGCCGCAGGGAAGCCCATCTTTTCTTATCCTTTTAATATATACCGCGCGCCCTCTGTAATAATCACCGCCGCCGTCCTGACCGTCTATTCCGTTGTAGGTGTGGGGAATATTTACTACGTCCCACTCCGGCAAAATACGACTCGGCGGCAGCGTCTCCCCCTTGCGAAATGACCATCCGCGGCCGATATTAATTCGCTCTCTCACTCATTTTTTCCTCCTCTTTTTGGGTGTTATATCCTATTTTTCCCGCGCTTTTTGATCTCATTCATTTTCGGTCGATTTTGGCTTAAAATCGCCGTTTTCCCGCCCTTCGTAAAAGACCGCCGTTTTTGCCGATTAACGGTGCGGTTTTTACCATTTTATCCCTTTTAAAATGTGAATAAATTGTTAATATTACAGAGATTTGCCAAATTCTTCCTGCAAAATGAGCGTTTTGGGTCGTTTTTCGAGGTGTTTTTTTCTATATATTCATTATAAAATTGTACTATTTTTCCGCTTTTTGTGCCGATTTTGTAAACTCTTACTTACATATTTCTGATTTAACTGAATTTCGCCTCTCCAAAACCTTCCAAACCTACTCTCCAAAAGCTGTCAACTTCCAAAAAATCGCCCTTTTGAGCCTCCGAAAAGGCGGAAATTTGCCGTTTTTTCTTGATTATTAAGCAAATGTGTGGTATAATTATGGTATGTGAAAAACGCATTTTTCTCGAAATTACAAGATTTTCGAAATATTATTTACAAAAAATCAAACCGGAGTATTTATGTATCAATCTATTGTTTTTTCAATAGCGGCGATAGCTTGCCTCGGTCTGCTTCTTCTCTTCAAGGGAAAGAGCGCCGACCGCCTCGATTTCTTCCTTAAGGTTCTTACGGTCGTCTTCTGCGGAATAGGCTTTATTCGCTTCTTCTTCTCGGATGCGTTCATCTACGTTATCAACGGCGCGTGGTTCGAAGGAACGTTTTACGAGACGACCGACGTCCTCCAGAGCATTCTTCGCTGGGGCTATTACACGACGTACATCGTTTTCCCGATGGCGGTCTTCTACAATAACCGCTTCTTCCGCAACGTTGCGTCCTACGTTTCCTTCCCATTCGTTATCCTCTCGACCGTTTACTTTGGCGACTTTATGGAATACTTCCTTGACCCCAAGGGTCACGGCTTCCACCTTGCCACCTGGTTCAGATACGCGTACTTCATCCTTGAGCTTGTGATCGCGCTCGTGATCCCCGTCCTCCTTCAGGCAGGGAAGAAGCACTATATTAATATTAAGGATAGAAAAGAGGTTCTCACCTTCGTCTTCGGTCTGCCGCTCATTCTTGCGGTGATGATCCCGACCTACCTCCCGCAGTCATTCCTCGGCTACTCGGTCCTCAAGCCAAAGACCTTCGGCACGTTCCACCTCGTTTGGCTTATCACGCTCTTTGTCGTAACCATCGCGCTTTACTACATATTCCGCTTCAAGAGCCACGCGGCGCGCTATCAGCTCTGCATGTTCTTGACGATACTCCTCTTCTTCCATTACGATTCGCTCTACCTTATGGGTATAACGATAAAGCGTCTTCCGTTCCAGCTTTGTAACATTGCTTCCTATTTCTATATAATAGCAATGGCGTTCAAGCTGAAGAAGATGTTCCACTTCTGCTTCATCGCGAATATCGTCGGCGCGCTTATCGCAATGTTTATGCCCGACTTTGCCTCCGGAAACTACAGCTTCTGGACGACGCACTTCGTGTTTGAGCATTCTCTCGTTCTTCTCGTCCCTGCAATGGTAATGGGACTCCGCATATTCCCGAGACTCACCCGAAGGAGTCTTAAATACGTCTGTATCGGATTCACGATATACTTCCTCTTCTCCTTCATCATCGGAACGATCCTTAACGGCTACTCCGACGTCACCGGCGAGCGAGTCAACTATTTCTTCATGTTCGACCTTGAGATGGCGTTTGACTACGTTCCCATTCTTACCCGTCTTGGCGACGTTCATTTCGAATTCGGCAGATTTGAGGTTTATCCCCTCGTCGTCGGAATCATCTACGTTCTCTTCTCGCTTATCTGCTATCTCTTCTATCTCTTCGTAAGACTGCTTTATAAATTTGAGGACGACCACCTTGAGCTTCGCCGCTCGGGAATCGACCTTTATGAGAAGATCACGCATAAAGAGTCGCACAGACCCAAGAACTTCATTGATTAAATTGTTAAGGAGCTAATTATGCTTGAAATAAAGAACCTGACCAAAAGGTATGGCGAATCGACCGTAAACGCGGTTGAGGACCTTTCCCTCTCCTTGAAGGAGGGCGAAATCTACGGCTTCCTCGGTCCGAACGGAGCAGGAAAGAGTACCACGATCAAAAGCCTTGTCGGAATCTACCCCTTCCAGCACGGTGATATTCTTATCGACGGCGTTTCAATAAAGACGAATCCCCTTGAAGCAAAGCTTAAGATCGGTTACGTTTCGGATAACCACGCGGTATTCGAGCGCCTCACCGGCTGCGAGTACGTAAATCATATTGCAAACCTCTATAACGTTGACCCGAAGGAAGCGGAGGAGCGCACCAACAGACTCCTTGCGATCTTCAAGCTTGAAGAAGCCTTCCACCGCCCGATCAAGAGCTACTCCCACGGTATGAAGCAGAAGATATCGGTTATTGCCGCCCTCGTTCATAACCCGAAGCTCTGGGTGCTTGACGAGCCGCTTACCGGTCTTGACCCTCAAAGCTCCTATCAGCTCAAGAAGGTTATGAAGCAGCACGCTCAGGAGGGAAACACCGTATTCTTCAGCTCGCATATACTTGACGTTGTTGAAAACCTTTGCAACCGTTGCTGTATTATTAAAAAAGGAAAGCTTCAGGGCGTTTACGATATAGCAGAGCTTAAGGCGAACGGAGAATCCCTTGAGGAAATCTTCGTAAGCGTCATCGGCGAGGAGGACGCATGAGAACCGTCTTCTCACTTCTTAAGCTTCAGCTGGATAACAAAAGCGACCTCTTCAAAACCGCAAGACCAAAAACTATGATCCCCGCGATCTTAAAGGCGATCATCGTTCTTGCACTTGCGACGATCGGCGTCGGATTCGGTCTCTCCAAGATATTCGGCCTCGGCTTCCGTATTAACAGAGAGCTTCTTGCGCTCGTCCTTCTTCTTACGCAGGGCGTGTCGCTTGCGTTCGCAATCGGAAGCATAATAAACACGCTTTATCTAAGCAAGGATAACGAAATGTTATTCTGCCTCCCCGTAACGCCGAACCAGCTCTTTATATCAAAGATCCTTATGATATACATAAGCGAGCTTGCCGTTAACGCATCGATATCCATTCCGCTTTTCGTAAGCATCGGCTCGTTCTCAACGTTCGGCGCACCCTTCTATCTCTCGATAATAATTCTTATATTCCTTCTTCCCGTGCTTCCCATCGTTGCAGCGGCGTTTTTAAGCATACCGATCATGGCGGCGATCCGCTTCCTCAAAAAGCACACGCTCCTCTCGGTTATAACAGTATTCTCGCTCGTTGCAATATGCCTTTGGGCTTACCTTAAGCTCATCGGCGGAATCGCGACCGACTTTAATATCGCGAATAAGCAGTACGAAACCGTTATGTCCATCAACGAGAAGATCGCGGGCTTTGGCGGCAAGATATTCATTTATTATCATCTCGCCGCAACCATGGTGAGCTTCACCGCATGGTACTACTTCCCCCTGTTTATCGTTCTTTGCGCGGCAGTTTCGGTAATAACGATAATCTTCACGCGTTATTTCTTCTTCAAGACGGCGATGTCCAACCTTGAAAACACCATAAAAGCGAATCAGAAGCGCAAGCACTTCAAAAAGACGGGAGCGCTTTCGAGCCTCTTCAAAAAGGAAGTGTTCTGCGTATTCCGCGACTCTACCAACGTTTTTGAATATTTCCTCTTCACGATACTTATGCCCTTTATCGTATTCTCTTACGATAAGCTCCTTATGTCGATAACCGTTAACCAGGCGGGAACGAATATGATTGCGGGCGCGCACGTAATGGTCGTTGCGATCCTTGCAATGCTCTCAAACATCTCGTCTGCATCGGCAATCTCGCGTGATGAAGGAAACTTCTATATCTCTAAGATAATCCCCGTAAATTACTATTCGCAAATGTTTGCGAAGTTCCTCTTCAACGCGGTGTTCACCCTTGCCGCCCTCGTTGCGACGGCTGTTATCTCCGCGTTCATATATCCGATTTGGCAGATCGCACTCGGAACGGTTGCAGTCGCTATGGCGGCTATCGGACATATCGCGTATTGCATTGACAGCGATATAAAGAACCCCACCGTCTCAAACGGCGGAAACGAAAAGTCCTCCACCGTCAGCAAAAGCACTCCGAAATGCCTTATATACGGTCTTCTTATCGGATTCATAATGGGAATGATCGTCATTCTCCTCTCCTATATGAAAAACATGCTCATACCGTATATCATCATTATCGCGCTTGCATTCGTGTTTATGCTCTACAGAGTCTACACCCTCATTCTGAGAATAAACCTCAGGTACGATAAAATAGAAATGTGAGTCACAAAGTATGAAGAAAACCATATTGTTAATTCTGGCGTTGCTTCCGATCGTGCTTATTATAATCATAGCATTCGCCGGACAGATACTTTCTCTCTACCAGCATATCTCGGTTGAGAGGGTCGCCTTCGTTGATAGATTCAGCAATGAATACACCTCGGAATCCACCTTCACCGTGGAGCAGGGCGCAACGAAGTCCACCGCGATCGTTATCTACCCCGAGCTTGCCTCAAACAAGCGCGTAAAATACTCCTCAAGTGATGAGTCCATTTGCAAAATAAACTCCGACGGCGTCATCTCGGGAATTCATTACGGACACGCTACCGTTACCGTAAAAACCGACGACGGTGCAAAAATTGCAACCCTCAACGTTGAAGTAACGGCAAAAGTGCCGTTCGCAGTCACCCTCTCGGATAGCAGCCTTGACCTGATCCTCGGTGCAACGCATCAGTTAAGTCACGCGGTCGATGCCCCCGTAGCAATGGATAAGACCGTTACTTACACCTCCGACCACCCCGAAATAGTTAAGGTCGACCAGACCGGTAAGCTTACCGCACTCGCAGAGGGAACTGCAACCATCACGGTAACTACCAACCTCGGCGGACTTACCGACACCTGCGTGGTTAAGGTTGAAAAGGGAGCGCTCCCGATAGACTTTGACTTTACCGGAAAAACCGAGTTCAACTTAATTAACGGAGTATACGAGGCAAGCATCAACGAGTTTGACCTTCTTGAATACTTAACCGTTGCAAACGGAATTGAAAAGAGCGACGTTAAGTTCAAGATCAAATCCGGCTCTGCGGCAACGATAAACGGAAGCACCGTTACGTTCACTAAGAGCGGAGGACTTATAACCGTTCTTGCCTACGCGGGAAGCGAAGACGCGCCCACCGCACAGAAGGAGCTTAAGCTCGTTCTTAAACATTGATAATATTTTTTAAAATATAAATAAAAGGAGAAATCAAATGAAAAGAAGAATTCTTTGCTTATTCCTAACCATTTGTATGCTTTTCGGAACTCTCTCGATCCTTACCGCTTGCGGCGGTGACGATCCTTGCATCACCTGTGTCGACTTTGATAAAGACGGCATCTGCGACGTATGTAAGGAAGAGATCGGAGGAGGAAACGAGGATGACGGCGGCGAAACCCCCGATAAGCCCGCAACCGCAAACTTCGTAATCAAAGCAGACAAAACCGAAGTATCCCGCAGCGAAACCGTAACTCTCTCAGCATTTCTCAAATCCGGCGAAACTGAAGAAAACATCACCTCTGACGTTGAATTCAGCATCGTCTCCGGAAATGAAAGCGCAACCATCCTCGGCAACGTGCTTACCATTAAGTCGACCGCAAGCCACGGTGACGTAATTAAGGTAAAGGCTCGCGAGGGCGCAACCGACTCCAATGAAATCTCTATCACGGTTAAGGTTCCCGCAACCGCGATAACCATCTCCCAGAATGGCTCTGCAAACATCCTTGCAGGACAGAGCGTAGCCATCAACTCCGCAGTAACTCCCACCGGCGCAAACAATAGCGTATCTTACGTTATCACCGAGGGCAATGATTACGCATCCTTCCAGAGCAACGTGCTTATGATAAACACAAATGCTCCCACCGGCGCTACCGTTAAGGTTAAGGCAGTTCTCGGCGAGGTTGAAAGTAACGAGCTTACCTTCACCATTGGTTACCCCCTTACCGGAATTGCTATCTCCTCTACCGCAACTAATATCGTAAGCGGTCAGTCAACTCCTATCGGTGTAATCATCAACCCCGAAAACTCCACTAACGCAAACTATGTTTGGACCTTCGTTGAGGGCGGCGATTACGCATCCTTCGTTGGCAACTCTCTCGTTGTTAACGCAAACGCTCCTACCGGCGCTATCATAAAGGTTAAGGCTGTTGCAGGAAGCATCGAA